>CADBQJ010000266.1 GCA_902796785.1 Fibrobacter succinogenes | reverse complement strand
CGGGCACGAGGACGGTCGCCCGCCAGGCGCCGCCCGCGCGCGCCGCGGTTCCGATCCTCGCGGCGAACCGCGGCGCGCGGGCCCCGTCGCGCAGGGCGGCGGAGTCGACCCGCGGGGTCCAGCGCGTCCCCTTCGCGGGCTTCAGGGAGACCTCGTCGAGGACCCGGACCGAGAGCTTCGGGAGCGCGGAGGAGGGAAGCTCGACGCTCCGCTCCAGCCAGAGCGAGCCGTCGACTTCGCGCGCGCAGTTCGCGCAGACGATCTCGCTCCCCCGCTTCGAAGGGGCCGTCCGGACGTTCTGCGCGGAGAGCTCCAGCACGAGCGAATCGCGCGAGGAGTGCACGGTCTTCGCGCCGTCCGACGCCGAGGCCGTCGCGTGGAGCGCGAGGAGGGCGGCGAGGAGGAGGGCGGCGCGCATGGGGAGGTTTCCGTCGTGCTAGAATCCGGGCAGCGACCAGCGCAGCGAGGCGCCCAGGCGGGAGCCGACGGGCGCGAGCGTCCGGGTGGAACAGTCGATCATCCGTTCGTACCAGCTCCTGGGGGGAAGCGCCTCGTGGACGGGCGTCTCCTCGTCCAGCCCGGCCTCGGCGCGGAGCCAGGCCAGCGCGTCGTGCCAGGTGCCGAGGGTGTCCGCCAGCCCCGCCGCGACCGCCTCGCGCCCGGAGAGGACGCGGCCGTCGGCCAGCGAGAGGACGCTGTCGCGCGAAAGCCCCCGTTCGGCGGCCACGTCGCCCACGAACTGGTCGAACATCTCGCCGATCAGCCGGTCGAAGGAGGCCTTGTCCTTTTCGTTCATCGGGCGGAAGGGGCTGCCGGCGTCCTTGAGGTCGCCGGTCTTGACGGTGTGGAACCGCAGCCCCACCTTGTCGAGGAGTCCGGTGGCCTCGGGGAACTGCGAGATGACGCCGATCGAGCCGGTGATGGTGCCCGGCAGCGCGAAGACGCGGTCGCCCGCGAGCGAGACGTAGAGGCCGCCGGAGGCCCCCAGGTTCCCCATCGTCACCGCGACGGGGACGCTGTCGGCGCGGAACTCGCGCAGCGCCATGTAGATCTCCTGCGAGGCGCCGATGGCGCCGCCGGGGCTGTCGATCCGCACGAGCACGCCGCCCAGCCCTTCGAGCTTGCGCAGCCGCTCCACCTGGTCGAGCACCGGCTTGGCGTCGAAGATCTCCGACTCCACGCGGATCAGCCCGATGACCGGCTCGTCGCCGTCGAACGCGCCGTCGGCCACGGCGAAGAGCCCGAGGAAGCCCACCAGGACCAGGAGGAAGGCCGCCGCGAATCCCGCGACGAAGAGCCACTTGAGCGCTTTGGCGATTTTTTCCCACATGGCGGTTCTCTCCTATTTTTCGCCCACCTTCAGGCGGTCTCCGGGCTTGATGCCGCCCTTCGCGCCGGGGTTCCACTCCATCAGGCGGTCGACGGTCGTGTTGTTCCTGCGCGAGATGTCCCAGAGGGTGTCGCCCGAGCGGACGGTGTACCAGATGTCGTTCGCCTTGCCGGACTTCGCGGCGGCGGGCGCCTTCTCCTGCGTCCCCTTCGCCCCCTCCTTCGCCGGCGCGGGCCTGGCGGCGGGCGCCTTGGCGGGCGCGGCGCCTCCCTTGCGGCCGGGGAACCAGGTCAGCTTGTCGTTCGGGCGGATGGGCGAGGAGGAGTCGAGGCCGTTCCACTCCAGGAGGTCGTTCAGCGACACGCCGAGCGACTTGGCGATGGAGTAGAGGTTGTCCCCCTTGCGCACGGTGTAGACGTTCGACTGGCCGGAGCCGGCCCCCGCCGCGGCCGGGAGCTTGAGCTTCTGCCCGACGCGGAGGTTGTTGTCGCCGGCGCCGTTGGCGCGCTTGAGCTCGTCCACGGTGCAGCCGTAGGCGCGGGCGATGGAGTAGTAGGAGTCGCCGGCGCGGACCGTGACGACGCGGCCCGGGGCGGATCCGGAGGAACGCGGCGCGGCGGCGCGCGGCGCGGGGGCGGCCCCCTTCGCGGCCGACGGGTCGGGGATCATCAGGTCCTGCCCCACCCGCAGGCGGCTGTTGGAGAGGCGGTTGGCCGACTGGAGCGCCGAGACGGTGACGCCGTAGCGGAAGGCGATCACGCTGAGGTTCTCGCCGCTCTTCACCTTGTGGTGCTGCCAGCGCACCAGCTTGCTCTTGTCGAGCTTCGCGTAGCCCTTCGCGAACCGCTCGCGCGTCCCCTCCGGCAGGCGGAGGAGGTAGCTCTTCCGCGACGGCGGCGTGGTCCAGCGCACCAGCGAGGGGTTGCGGACCTGCACGGAGTCCTCGTGGACCCCGGCCAGCTCGGCGACCGTCGCGAGCGGCACGGGATGGGCGACCGTGAAGGTGTCGGAGGGGGCGACGCGCTGCGGCTCGGGCGCGAAGCCCCAGTGGTCGGGCTGCCGTCCGATGATCGCGGCGGCCAGGATGCGCGGCACGTAGTGCATGGTCTCCTCGGGCAGCTCCAGCTCCCAGAAGCTGCTGACCTCCTGCTCGCGCAGGGCGCGGCGCACGCGCCCCTCGCCGCAGTTGTAGGCGGCCATGGCCAGCAGCCAGTCGCCGAACTCGCGGTAGAGGAAGCTCAGGTAGCGCAGCGCCGCCCGTGTGCTCTTCTCGGGGTCGCGCCGCTCGTCCACCCACCAGTCCACGGCCAGCCCGTAGTGCCTGGCGGTCGCGGGCATGAACTGCCAGATGCCGTTCGCCTTTGCGCTGGAGAGGGCGCTGACCACGTAGCCCGACTCGACGAAGGCGAGCCAGGCCAGCGACGAGGGCAGCCCGGCGGAGTCCAGCGCGGAGGAGACCAGCGAGTCGTAGGCCGCCTTGCGCCCGAGCGACCGCTCGGTGAAGCCCGGGACGATTTCGGTGAAGTAGCGGATCTCGCGCCAGACCCGCTCGTTCAGGACCACGGGGAGGTCGATGCCGTCGAGCAGCAGCCCCATGTCCATCGGCTTCTCGGGCAGCGTGTCCTCGGGATAGCCGGAGACCACGTCCTCCACGAGGATGTCGCTCGACCAGCCGTCGGTCGAGGGATAGCTTTCGGCGGAGACGCGCAGCACCGCCCGCTCGTATTCGAGGAGGAGCTCCTGGGCGCGCGGCGAGAGGCCGTCCTTGGAGGCCCCGCCGGAGACGATTTCGTTGAAAAGGGCCTGGCGATAGGCCTGCGCGCCGGCGTCGTGGTTGCCGTTCCGGCGCTGTTCCTCCGCGATGCGGGCCAGTTTCCCGGCGGAGAGGCGCTCCGCCTCGGCCGTTCCGGGCACGGTTCCGTTCCTCGTCCCGGCGCAGGCCGAAAGAAGCAGGACAAAGCCGAAAAAGGCGATTCGGAGCGGATCAGTCGTCAAAATCAAGGTCTTCGGCATAGTCGTTCCAGATCTGGTCGCGACCCATGCCGGGCTTGTCGAAGTTGATCTCCTCGGAATCGTCGGAGGATTCCTCGGCGTCTTCGTTTTCGTCGAATTCCTCGTTGCTGGGCTGATACGAGGAGTAGTCGTCGTCGTTCTTTCCGCCTCGCGCCATGCTCATCACGAAATCCTTCATCTGTCGCCCTCCGGAAGAGTTCGGGTTGTACTGCGGGACCTTCTTCTACGTCGCAATATATCCCGCCATGCGGCGTTCGGCAATACCCCTCCGAAAAAATCTTTTCTTCGGTTTTCCGCCGCCGAATTGTCTACTTTCACTCCAAGAGAGGAACCCCGTGCGCCGCAAGCCGACCGCCCTGATTTTATCCCTGTTTTTCGCCTTTTCGGCGCTCTTCGGAGCCGCCGCGGAGGGGGATTCGTCCCTTTCGGCGGGCAATGTTAGCAAAAAGGAGGCGGAAAACGCCCCCGCGGAACGCCCCCGGAAGGCGGCGCTGATCGTCCTGGAGGGCGACGTGGACGCCGGGATGGCCGCCTACGCCGCCAGGGCCGTCCGCAACGCCCTGGAGGGGAACCCCGACCTGATCGTCTTCGAGGTGAACACCTACGGCGGACGGCTCGACGCCGCCTTCGACATCTCCGACACGCTCCTCGCCGTCCCGGTCCCCACCGTGGCCCTGGTCGACAAGAAGGCCATCTCCGCCGGCGCGCTGATCTCGCTCTCCGCGCGGAAGCTCTACATGCGCCCCTCCACCACCATCGGCGACTGCGCCCCCATCGCGCAGGGCAGCGAAGGGCCGATCATGCTGGGCGAGAAGATCCAGTCGCCGCTGCGGGCCCGGTTCCGCACCCTGGCGGAGAAGAACGGCTATCCCTCGCTCCTCTCCCAGGCGATGGTCTCCTCCGAGCTGGAGGTGGTCGAGCTCTCGAAGGGCGACAGCTCGCGGCTGCTGCTCCGGCGCGAAGTCGACGAGCTGCCCGCGAAGGAGACCGCCGGCTGGACCCGGAAGACCCTGGTCTCCGAAGGCGAGCTGCTGACCCTCACCGACGCCGAGGCGGAGCGGCTGGGCTTTTCCGAAGGGACCGTGGCCGACGTCGGGGCGCTGATGAAGAAGCTGGGCGTCGAAACGTGGGAAGAGGTGGAGATCTCCTGGTCGGAGACGCTGGCCCGCTTCCTGGGGACCATCGCCCCGCTGCTGATGCTGATCGGCTTCGGCGCGCTCTACCAGGAGCTGCACACCCCCGGTTTCGGCGTCTTCGGGATCGTCGGGATCGCGGCGCTGCTGCTGGTCTTCGGCGCGCAGCACGTGGCCGGGCTGGCCGACAACCTCCCGCTGGCCATCCTGCTGCTCGGGGCCGCGCTGCTGGCGCTCGAAATCCTCGTCTTCCCGGGAACCTGGGTGGCGGGGTCGCTGGCGCTGGTCTGCATGGTCGCGGCG
>CADBQJ010000265.1 GCA_902796785.1 Fibrobacter succinogenes | reverse complement strand
GAGGCGTCGGCGACGTCGTCCACCAGCGCGACGACCGGAACGCTCCGGAGCGCGGCCGGGTCGCGCGGCGCGAGAGCGGCCTCGAGCGCCGCGATCTCGCGCCTCGCCGCGTCGGCCGAAGTCCACTTCGGCCCTTCCAGCGCGACGACCCCGGGAGCGGCGAGGCGCGCCCCGCCGAACTCCCCGAGGGTTCCCTCGAACGCCGAGGGGAGTTCGGCGGCCAGGGCCCGCGTCGGCTTTCCCGCCACGGCCCAGACGCACTTCGAGCCGGAGTGGAGCTCGCCGCCCGCGTAGTCGAGCGTGTCGGCGTCGCCCCTCGTGAAGAAGTGCAGGTCGCGCCGCCAGTCCGCCCGCTCGAGCGCGTGGCGGAGGAAGCCCGAGACGTCGTCCGGCCCGGGCGCGTCGCCGCGCGCGCCGTCGGCGATCACGAGGACCTTGGCGAGCGACAGCTGGCCGAACCCGAGGACGGCGCGCGCCTGCGCCAGGAGCTCGCGCGGCTTCGTCTCCTCGTAGGGGACGTCGCGCTCGGAGCCCAGCGCCAGCAGGAGCGGGTGGACCCCCGCCTCGTCGACGGCGTTCACGGCGCGCACGCCGGGCAGCCGCGCGGGGACGGCGTCCGCGGTCAGGCGGTGGACGAAGGCGCCGAAGAGCGAATCCTCCTGCGGAGGGCGCCCGACGACGGTGAAGGGGAAGATCGCGTCGCGCCGCGCCCAGGCGCCGGTCACGTGGAGCACGGGCATCTCGTGGCGCAGGCTGTAGTATCCCATGTGGTCGCCGAAGGGGCCTTCGGGCAGCCGCTCGCCGGGCAGCACCGTCCCGGTCAGCACGAAGTCGGCGTCGGCGGAATGCAACCAGCCGTCGCGCCGGAAATAGCGGAACCGCCGTCCGGCCAGCGCGCCGGCCGCGGCGATCTCGGGCATCCCCTCGGGCAGCGGCATCACCGCCGCGAGCGCGTGGGCCGGGTGGCCGCCCAGGAAGACGGAGACCTTCAGCGCCTCGCCCCGGGCCATCGCCGTCTGGTGGTGCGCGCCGATCCCGCGGCGGAGCTGGTAGTGGAGCCCCACGGCGTCGCCGCGGTAGGAGTTCCCGTCGAGCTGCACGCGGTACATGCCGAGGTTGGAGCGCAGGAGCCCCGGGCGCGCCGGGTCCTCGCTGTAGACCTGCGGGAGAGTCCAGAAGCGGCCGCCGTCCTCGGGCCAGCAGCGCACGCCGGGAATCCGGCTCAGCGGCACGGGCTCCCACGGCGCGGTCGGTTCGTCCACCTCGCAGGGGAGCGCGCATCCGGCGGCGCGCAGCGCGGCGAACCAGAGCGACGGGCGCTTGAGGAGCGTCATCGGGTTCCGCGACGCGGCGACCAGCGCCTCGGCCCCCTCGCGGGCGCGGCCGAGCAGGCGTTCCATCCGCTCGGGCGTTCCGTAGAGGTTGGCCAGCGCGGGATAGCGCGACCCCTCCACGTGCTCCACCAGGACCGCGGGCGCCCCCATGCGGAAGAGGCGCTGCTGCAGGGCGGCGATTTCCAGGTCGGAGGAGAGCTGCTCGCGGACGCGGACGAGCTCGCCCGCGCGCTCCAGCTTCCGCATCCAGTCGGCGGTCGCGTAGTTCTTCATGTCCTCCAACATAGAAACCGATGACCTATATTAGGAGGCATGGAAAACGGCGTCTCCCTTCCGAAGAACAGCCGCGTGCGGGCCGTCGACGCCCTGCGCGGGATCGTCATCGCGGCGATGGTCATCGCCAACAACCCCGGCGACTGGGGCGTGCTCTACGCCCCCGAGGGGACCTTCTGGTCGGTCGTCTTCTGGCACCTCCGCCACGCCGACTGGCACGGCTTCACCCCCACCGACTTCGTCTTCCCCACATTCCTCTTCCTCTCCGGCGTCTCCTGCTGCTTCTCCTTCGCCCGTCGCGCGGAGACCGGCGCGCGGCTGCGCAAGATCGCCGTGCGGAGCCTGGAGATCTTCCTGCTCGGCGTCTTCCTGGTCAACTTCCCCTTCTCCGACGGCGCCGGCGTGCCGTTCCACCTCCCCTTCGGCGAGTGGCGGATCATGGGCGTGCTCCAGCGCATCGCGATCGCGTGGGGGCTGGGCGCGCTCTGCGTGACGCTCTGGGAGAAGCGGCCGCGGGCCATCGCGCTCGTCGTGGGAATCCTTCTCGTCGGCTACTGGATCGCGCTCGCGCTGGGCGGCGTCCCCGGCGAGGACCCCTTCGCGCTCTACTGCCACCTGGGCCACCGCGTCGACCTGGCGCTCCTGGGCGAAAGCCACCTCTGGCCGCTCCCCTCGCCGCGCTACGAGCCCGAGGGGCTGCTGGGCTGCCTGCCCGCGACGGCGACCATGCTCTTCGGCTGGTTCGCCGGCCGCGCGATCCGGAACCGCGTCCCCGGGCCGGGCTCGTGGACTCCCGTGCTGGCGCGCTTCTTCCGCGCCTCGCTCCTGCTCTGCGCCGGCGGCCTGGCCTGGAGCCTCGTCTTCCCGATCAACAAGGCGCTCTGGAGCAGCAGCTACGTCCTCCTCTCCGCGGGCGTCTCGCTCTTCCTCCTCTCGCTCTCGATCTGGCTCTTCGAGGAGCTCTCCTGCCCGCGGCTGCTGACGTTTCTCTCGGTCTTCGGCTGCAACGCCACGCTGCTCTACGCGCTCGACGCCGTCTGGGTGAAGTGCTCCTGGGCGATTCCCTCGCCCGGCGAGGGGGCGGCCTTCTCCGAATGGCTCTACCGGAGCGTCTGCGCGGCCATCGCCGGCCCCCAGGGCGGCTCGCTCCTCTATCCGCTGCTCCACGTGGCCTTCTACTGGCTGCTCCTGCTGCCTCTGTTCCGCAAGAAGATCTTCCTCAAGCTCTGATTCGGCGCGCCGCGCTTGCCTCCGCGGCGCCACTTCGCTATCTTGTCGACGCAGGAATCGAAAAACGCCATCCATCATCGAATAAAAGAGGACAACATGGACCGCTCCGACAATCTCACCCGCATCGCCGTCTTCTACGACGGATCCTTCTTCCACCGCGTGAGCAGCTTCTACAAGCACAACCACCCGCGCGCGTCGTTCCTGCTCTTCCAGGGCATCCACGACTACGTGGCCGACAAGGTGGCGCAGCTCGAGGACCGCAAGCCCTCCTTCTGCCAGGTGGTGGAGTCGCACTTCTACCGCGGGCGCTTCTCGCTGGCCAAGGCCAAGGAGAAGAACCAGCTCGAGACCGACCGCTTCTTCGACCAGCTGCTGATGTTCGCCGGCATCGCCACCCACTACCTGCCGATGAACGAGCAGCTGGAGCGCCCCGTCGAGAAGGGGGTGGACATCCACCTCTCGCTCGACGCCTTCGACCAGGCGGTCCACAAGCACTACGACGTGGTGGTGCTCTTCGCGGGCGACTCCGACTTCGTCCCGCTGGTCCGCAAGCTCAACGGCATCGGCACCCGCGTGATGGTGCTCGGCTGGGACCTGGAGGCCACCGGCGAGGACGGCCGCGTCTACGTCACCCGCACCTCCGCGCAGCTGATGAACGCCTGCAACTATCCCATCTGGATGGACAAGGAAATCGAGGAAAACGGCGACGACTGGGCGATCAACGGCCTTTTCGCCGCTCCGGCGCCCGGAAACAACGCCTGACCTCCCGACGGGGCGCGGATTTTTCTAGATTCCGTCCCGCTTTCGCGGGAATAGCTCAGCTGGTAGAGCATCAGTTTCCCAAACTGAAGGTCGCGGGTCCGAGTCCCGTTTCCCGCTTCTCCGAAACCGAGGCCCGTCCGATCCGGACGGGCCTTCTCCTTTCCGTCCCGCGGAGGGGCGCCCTCCCCCGATAGGTATATTTCGCGGCATGAAGAAGACCGGCCGCGTCGTCGTCCTCCATTTCGGCCAGTCGCGGCGTTGCCGCGGCGGCATGAAGACGGTGCAGGACCTCCTGCTGCGCGAGGGCTCCGACGCGGAGTTCGAGCAGCGGCTCTTCCCGGTCTACGAGGGGTCGGCGGCCCGCACCTTCGCCCTCTTCCCCCTCCGGCTGCCGAAGATCCTCCTGATGCCGAAGCGGAACGTCGTCGCGCAGCTGCACGCCTCCTACGGCGGCAGCTTCTGGCGCAAGCGGGCGATCTCGCGGCTCCTCCGCGCGCGCGGAATCCCCTACGTCGTCCACCTCCACGGCAGCCGGTTCGCCGAATGGTTCGACGCCGCCTCGCCCCGGACGAAGCGGCTGGCGGCCGATTTCTTCGAACGGGCCTCCGCCGCGGTCGCCCTTTCGGAATCGTGGAAGAGCTGGCTCGTGAAGAACGTCTCCGCGAACGCGAACTTCGTCGTGGTGGAGAACCCCTGCGAGCGCGTCGTCGACCCGCTCCCCGAACGCGGAACGAAGCCGCCGGCGAAGATCCTCTACGCCGGGCTGGTCGGACGGCGCAAGGGGACCTTCGACCTGGTCGAGGCCTTCGCGAAGGGCGGGCTGCGCGACTGCGCCCGCCTGGAGATCTGCGGCAACGGCGAGGTCGACGCCCTCCGCGCGCGGATCGCCGAGCTCGGGCTGAACGGCGCGGTCTCGGCGACGGGCTGGACCCCGCACGACGAGATGCTCCGCAAGATGGAGTCGGCCGACCTCTTCGTCCTCCCCTCCTACGCGGAAGGGCTGCCGATGACGGTCCTGGAGGCGATGGGGGCCGGGCTGCCCGTGGTCTCCACCCGCGTGGGCGGCATTCCCGAGGCGGTCGTCGACGGCGAGACGGGCATCCTGCTCGAGCCGGGCGACGTGGTCTGCCTGGCCGCGGCGCTCCGGACGCTGGCCGAGGACCCCGGGCTGCGCGCCCGCATGGGCAAGGCCGGCCGGGACCGCGTGCGCGAAAAGTTCTCCACCGACCGCTTCTTCGCCTCGTTCCGCGCCATCTGGCGCGACGCGCTCGCCGGGCGCTGATCCAACCGGTCCAAAATCAATCAACCCGGCTCCAAACTGAAACGGCGACGTTCGCGAGGTCGCCCGAATCCGCGCGATTTCGGCGTTTCCCGGCGTTGGCACGCTCTTTGCGTAAGGGGACAACGAGAACGAAAAAAACAACCCTCAAGTACAAGGAGATTCACCATGACTTGCCTCGCCAAATTCAATCCCGTCGACGTCTTCGATTCCTTCTTCGCGGACGCCGTTCCCGCCGCCTCCGGCAAGAGCGCCTGCTGGTCCCCCCGCGCCGACGTGGTGCTGGGCGCCGACAAGGCCACCATCCGCTTCGACCTGCCCGGCATGAAGAAGGAGGACATCGGCCTGAAGGTCGACGACGGCGTGCTCACCGTCACTGGCTCCCGCGCGACCGAAACCGAACGCAAGGAAGACCAGTACTGGCTCCGCGAATGCCGCTCCGGCGCCTTCGAACGCTCGTTCCGCCTGGGCGATGAGTTCGACCCCGCCAAAATCACGGCGAACTACGAAAACGGCGTGCTGACCGTTTCGATCGCCAAGAGGGAAAAGAAGGAGACCTCGCAGCAGATCGCGATCGGCTAGTCAGCCGATGCCGTCGATGGCGAAGTTGAGGTACCCGAAGAAGTCGTAGAGGCTTTCCTCCCGGGGCTGCTTCGTCCGCACCGCCTCGCGCCACGCGGGATAGAGCTTCCACGCGACGCGCTCCAGGAGGTTGCGGTCCAGCGGCACGCCTCCGCGCTCCGCCGCGACGATCAGGTTCAGCACGTTCCGGATCTCCTCCGGACTCGAATTCAGACGAACGGCGGCGACGCACTCCGCGAGGTGCGCGCCGTATTCGTCTTTGATCCAGTCGCCGTAGAGCGGCGCGCCCGCCTCGACCGCGCGGTCGTGCAGGGCCTGGAGCCGGTCGAGGTCCTCTTCCGTGAACCCCTGCTCGAACTTCGAGAGGACGTTCTGGACGTCGGCCACCAGCGAGAGCCGCAGCGGCTCCTTCACGTGCTCGGCCACGCGCACCATCTTCTGCTCCAGCAGGCCGAAGAGCAGGTTGTGGCGCGGCCCGAAGTCGCGGAACTCCTCGATGACCGAGGCGAACGAGTCGTGGGCCAGCCGGTCGGCCAGCGCCTGCAGGTCGCTCGGGAAGACGTCGCGCAGCCGCACCAGCTTCCCCTCGGGGAAGAGGCCGCGGACGTCGCGCAGCAGCCCGGCGGGCTCGTCCGGCAGGGCGATCCGCCCGTCGAACTCCGCCGGGAAGACCGCCAGGACCTCCTCGTGGAAGGCGTCGCGGAAGGAGACCGCGCGCAGTCGTTCGTCGACCAGGCGGCGCGAGTCGGCCAGCGCGCATTCCCACAGCTTGTAGTGCTTGTTCCGCGCGACGCAGCGGGCGGTCAGCAGGATGTCGTTCAGGCGCCGCTCGGCGGAGTCGCCCCTGCGCCCGGGGTCGAGCAGCATCGCGGCGGCCAGGCGCCAGCTGGCGGGCATGGAGGGGAGCGCCATCCGGTCGAAGACCTCCTCGCCGGTGAGCCCGTGGGCGTTGGAGCGGGCCTCGCGCAGGATGGAGCGGAACTTTTCGGAGAGCGCGGCGCGCTCCTCGGGGCTCTCCACCATCTCGATCGCGCGCTGGGCGTAGCGCAGGTTCTGCACCGGCTCGATCCCCTCGATGTCGTTGAAGAACCAGCCGCAGCTGGTGAAGGAGTACATGGCGTACTTCTGGCTCTCCAGCAGGCGCAGCAGGGCCACCCCCTCGCGCTCGGGGTCGAGCCCCTTCTTCAGGTGCTTCGCGAGGAAGGCCCCGGAGGAGGAGGCCAGCCGCTCGGGGAAGATCTCGTCGAGCAGCACCTCCACGTAGGCGTTCCGCAGCTCCCACGGGTCGGTGGCGGAGAGAAGCGGGACGTCGCGCAGGAAGACCGCGTCGAGCCCCTCCTTGAGGGCGTTCAGGGCGTCGCGCAGCGGGGCGCGCCACTTCTGGTTCCACCCCTCGGCGGCGCCGGTCTGGCATCCGCAGTCGCGGCACCAGCGGCCCACGCCGTGGGCGCACGACCAGGCGGACCCTTCGCCGAAGGCGTTCGTCAGCTCCACCTCGTCCCGCGGGGGGAAGTGCTCCAGGTACCAGCCGAAGTTGACCGGCTCGATTCCGCGCCGGGGCAGCTCGCGGGTGAAGAGGTAGGCGGCGCACATGTCGCCGAAGGGCTCGTGGTGGCCGTAGGACTCGCCGTCGGTGACCACGCTGCAGAGCTCGGCCCCGTCGCCGCCGCGGAAGCTCCCCTCGATGCGGTCGGCGAAGGTCCCGGCGTCGCGCAGCAGGTGCTCGAAGCTCACCGCGCTGGAGAGGGCGCCGTTGTAGAAGAAGACGTCCAGGTGCCCCTCGCAGAGCGGCTGGCCGTGCACGTCGCGCGGGAAGACGCGGTAGGGCTTCGTGGTGTCGAGCGTCCCGGGGTTGACGTCGGTCCAGGGGGGAAGCTGCCCCTCCTCGACCAGCGGGCGGACGCGGGCGGCCTGGCCCGGGGCCAGGATCACGAACTTGACCCCCTCGCGGATCAGGTCGACCACCACCTCCATGTTGATGGCCGTCTCGGCCAGCCAGACCGCCTCGGGACGGCGCCCGAAGTGCTCCTCGAAGTCCGCGATCCCCCACTTGAGCTGGGTGACGCGGTCCTGGGGCGAGGCCAGCGGCATGATCATGTGGTTGTAGACCTGGGCGATGGCGTTCCCGTGGCCCAGGCGCTCCACGCTCCGGCGGTCGGCCTCGCGGATGCGGGCGTAGGCGGCGGGCTCGAAGGAGCGGATCCAGCTCATCAGCGTGGGGCCGATGTTGAAGCTGAAGTACTCGTAGTTGTCGACGATCTCCTCGATCTGGCCGCGGTCGTTCAGCACGCGCGACCAGGCGTTGGGCCCGTAGCACTCGCCGTAGATGCGGGCGTTCCAGTCGCTGGAGGGCCAGGCGGAAGGCTGCGCCTCGATGCGCCCCGTCCAGGGGTCTTCGCGGGGAGGCTGGTAGAAATGGCCGTGAATCGTCAGATAGCGTCGCATATCGGCAAGATACCCCCAAATCTAGCCAACAGGGCGATTTTCCCGTCCGCGGGGCAAAATTCGCACGCAAAGTGTCCTCCGGCGCGGACGGCGGCCCGGAATCGGCCGTTCCGGACGGGTCCGGCGGGCCCATTATCTATCTTTCGGTTCCGTTCGAACCTAGGGGTTTTCATGGTTTTCCGGCATGTTCCGCCTTTCCGGCTCCGCCCCCTGCTGGGCCTGCTCCTTCTCGCCTCCTCCGCCGCCTTTTCGGCGACCAACGGCGACTTCTACCACGACGTTTCGCGCCTGAACCGCGTCCTGCTCGAGATCGACCGCCGCTACGTGGAGGAGATCGGCTCGCGCGACATGACCGACGCCGCCATCGACGGGCTGCGCGGGGTGCTCGACCCCCACACGGCCGTCTTCGCCCCCAAGGACTACAGCGACCTCAAGGTGAGCACCGACGGCGAGTTCGGCGGCCTGGGGATCACCATCGCCATCCGCGACCGCGTGCTGACCATCATCTCGCCCCTCGAGGGGACCCCCGCCTCCCGCGCGGGGCTCCAGGCCGGCGACCGCATCCTCTCCATCGACGGCAAGTCCACCAAGGGCATCACGGCCGACGGCGCGGTGGAGAAGCTGCGCGGCAAGGTGGGCACCGAGGTCGAGCTGGAGATCGCCCGCGAGGGGATGCCCGAGACCATGAAGGTCAGGCTGACCCGCGACCGCATCCAGATCCACAGCGTCCCCTACTTCGGCATGCTCGACAAGGAGACCGGCTACGTGAAGGTGATCACCTTCGCCAAGAAGACCGCCGAGGACCTCGCCGCCGCCATCGAGGAGCTGAAGGGCAAGGGGATGAAGAAGCTCGTGCTCGACCTGCGCCACAACCCCGGCGGGCTGCTCGAGCAGGCCGTGGAGGTCAGCTCGCTCTTCCTCGAGGAGGGGAGCCTGATCGTCTCCACGCGCGGACGGACCGAGCAGACCGAGTCGCGCAGCGAGGCCGCCCCGCGGCTCGACAAGGACGTCCCGATGGTCGTGCTGGTCAACGCCGGCTCCGCCTCCGCCGCCGAGATCGTCTCGGGCGCGCTGCAGGACTGGGACCGCGCCGTGGTGATGGGCGACACCACCTTCGGCAAGGGCTCCGTGCAGACCATCTTCCCGCTCGACAACGACGGGTTCGCGCTCAAGCTGACCACCGCCTTCTACTACCTGCCGATGGGCCGCTGCATCAACCGGCCCGAGAACGGCGTGCGCGGCCGCGGCCGAGCCGACGACGACGAGGAGGACGAAACGCCCGCCGACTCCGCGAAGGCCGACACCGCCAAGGCCGACAAGCAGCTCTTCCACACCGCCGCGGGCCGCGAGACCACCGGCGGCGGCGGCATCGTCCCCGACGTGGTGGTGGAGTCCGACACGATCAACGCCATGCAGCTCCTGCTGGAGCGCCACACGATGTTCTTCAAGTTCGCGGTCCACTACCGCCCCGAGCTGGAGAAGCGCAAGGTGCGGATCAACGAGAACTGGAAGGTGCCCGACGACGTCGTGAAGGCCTTCCGCGAGTTCGTGGCCGCCGACACCGCCTTCGCGAAGAGCAAGACCCTTTCCGAAAGCTCGCTCGACTACTTCGAGGAGGTGCTCGCCCGCGAACTCTCCTGGGAGCGCGACTCGATCGCCGCCCGCCCCCAGCTGAAGGAGTCGCTGGCCAAGCTCCGCGCCGCGCTCGACGAACGCGACAAGGCCTCGCTGGCCCGCGACGCCGACTTCCTCCGCGAGGGGATCAAGCGCGAGCTGATCGGCGCGTTCCTGGGCGAAAAGGCCCGGACCGCCTACGCCCTGAAGGGCGACCGCCAGGTGCAGGCCGCCCTCCGCCTTCTGAACGACGAGAAGGCCTTCCGCAAGCTGCTGGCCCCCGCGCCCGCGGCGGAAACCAAGAACACCAAGGCACAGGAGAAATAGCATGCCCGCCAAGAAGAGCACTTCCGCCCGCGCGCCCCGCGCCGCCGCCGAAGCCGGCCGCCTGCCGGAGATCACCCGGGAACAGCTGGGCGACCTGCGCGACGCCTTCAACCGCCACCTGCGCCTCACGCTGGCCATCGCCAACCCCGACGGCGCCACGCAGTACGAGCGCTACCTGGCCCTGGCCTACGCCGTCCGCGACCGCATGACCGAGCGCTGGGTCCGCACGCAGGAGACCTACCGCCACCAGGACGTGAAGAAGGTCTACTACCTCTCGCTCGAGTTCCTCATGGGCCGCACGCTCGGCAACGCCATGCTCGCGCTCGACCTGGAGGCCGAGGCCGCCAAGGCGCTCTCCGAGCTGGGCATCTCGCTCGAGGAGCTGCGCGAGGCCGAGGAGGACGCGGGGCTGGGCAACGGCGGCCTGGGCCGCCTGGCCGCCTGCTTCATCGACTCCATGGCCACGCTCCGCATCCCGGCCACCGGCATGGGCATCCGCTACGAATACGGCATGTTCAACCAGACCATCGTGAACGGCGAGCAGGTGGAGCGCCCCGACAACTGGCTGCGCCGCCCCAACCCCTGGGAAGTGATGCGCATGCGCGACATGGTCCTCGTCCCCTTCAAGGGCCACGTCGAGGAGTACCGCGAGCCGAACGGCCGCGTCCGCCGCCAGTGGGTGACCCGCGACCACGTGATGGCCGTCCCCTACAGCACCCCCGTGCCCGGCTACCGCAACGGCACCGTCAACACGCTGCGCCTCTGGTCGGCCCGCTCCGCCGACGAGTTCGGCCTGGAGTACTTCAACAACGGCGACTACCTGCGCGCCCTGGCCGAGACCTCGCTCGACGAGAGCATCTCCAAGGTGCTCTACCCCAACGACAAGTCGGCCAACGGCAAGGAGCTCCGCCTCAAGCAGCAGTACTTCCTCTGCTGCGCCGCGCTGCACGACGCCCTGCGCGCCTTCGAGAAGAACAACGGCAAGAACTTCGCGCTCCTCCCCGACAAGGTCGCCTTCCAGCTCAACGACACGCTCCCCGCGGTGGCGATCCCCGAGCTGATGCGCATCCTCGTGGACGACGAGGGGATGGAGTGGGACCGCGCCTGGGACATCACGACCCGCGTCTTCGCCTACACGAACCACACCCTCATGCCCGAGGCGCTGGAGCGCTGGTCGGTCTCGCTCTTCGAGTACCTGCTGCCCCGCCACCTCGAGATCATCTACGAGATCAACGCGCAGTTCCTCCGCCAGGTGAGCCTCCGCTGGCCCGGCGACGTGGACCGCCTGCGCCGCATGTCCCTCATCGAGGAGGGCGGCGAGAAGATGGTGCGGATGGCCTACCTCTGCATCGTCGGCTCGCACGCGGTGAACGGCGTGGCCGCTCTCCACTCCGAGCTGCTGAAGAGCTCGCTCTTCAAGGACTTCTTCGAGCTCTGGCCCGAGAAGTTCAACAACAAGACGAACGGCGTCACCCCCCGCCGCTGGCTGCTGAAGGCCAACCCCCAGCTCTCCAAGCTGATCTCCGGCAAGATCGGCGACAAGTGGCCGGCCGACCTCGACCGGCTCCGCGGCCTGGAGAAATGGGCCGACGACAAGGCCTTCCAGAAGGCCTGGCAGCAGACCAAGCGCGACGCCAAGGTCCGTCTGGCGGGAATCATCCGCGACACGCAGGGGATCGAGATCGACCCCGACACGCTCTTCGACGTGCAGGTGAAGCGCATCCACGAGTACAAGCGCCAGCTGCTGCCGCTGCTCCACGCCATCCACCTCTACAACCGCATCAAGGCGGGCGACCGCACGATGGTGCCGCGGACCATCGTCATCGGCGGCAAGGCGGCCCCGGGCTACTGGATGGCCAAGCAGATCGTCAAGATGATCAACTACGTGGGCTCGACCATCAACTCCGACCCCGACACGAAGGGGCTGCTGCGGCTGGTCTTCCTGGTGAACTACCGCGTCAGCCTGGCCGAGAAGGTCTTCCCCGCGAGCGACCTCTCCGAACAGGTCTCCACCGCCGGCACCGAGGCCTCGGGCACCGGCAACATGAAGTTCGCGCTGAACGGCGCGCTGACCGTCGGCACGCTCGACGGCGCCAACGTCGAGATCCGCGAGGAGGTGGGCGCCGAGAACTTCTTCCTCTTCGGCATGACGGTCGAGGAGGTGGAGGCGCTCAAGAAGAAGGGCTACCGCCCCTGGGAGGTCTACGAGTCGAACCCCGAGCTGCGCAAGGTGATCGACCTGGTCTCCTCCGGCTTCTTCTCGCCCACCACGCCCGACGCCTTCAAGCCGGTCGTGGAGTCGCTGCTGGGCGTGGACCCCTACATGGTGCTGGCGGACTTCGCCGACTACCTGGCCGTGCAGCAAAAGGTCGAGGAGACCTACCGCGACCAGGCGAAGTGGACGAGGATGTCGATCCTGAACGTGGCCCGCATGGGCAAGTTCAGCACCGACCGCACCATCGCCGAGTACAACCGCGACATCTGGAACGCCCCGCAGGTCGTCGTCGAATAAAGAAGAAGGAAGGCACGCCTTGACACCCGAAAACTTCGTCGTCGTCAGCAACATCTCCGACAACCCGTTCGCCATCGAGCTGGCGCGCCACCTGGGCCAGCCGCTCGACGTCTCCGACACGATCCACCTGAAGGACTACGCCAACACCGAGTTCTGCCCGCGCTTCATCTCCTCCGAGACGGAGATGGACCGCATCGGCCGCTCGCTGGAGGGCAAGACGGTGGTGATCGCCAGCTCGACCAACGCGCGCTACACCCGCAACGCGCTGGCCATGCGGACGATGATCGTGGCCCGCGCGGCCAAGGACAACGGCGCGGCCCGCGTGATCCTGGTGGAGCCGGACCTCTTCTACAGCGCGCAGGACCGCGGCCCGACCCGCAACGGCGAGCTGGAGAAGGACCGCAGCGAGAAGGACCTGAAGAAGTTCGACGGGCAGCCCTTCACGGCGCGCCTCTACGCGGACCTGCTGAAGCTGGCGGGCGTGGACGCGGTGGTGACGGTCCACAACCACTCGGCCAAGGTGCAGGCGCTCTTCAAGGAGACCTTCGGCGGCCAGTTCTACAACCTGATTCCCGTGGACGTCTACGCCGACTACATCAAGCGCTCCGACATCGTGCAGGTGGGCAAGGACGGCGCGAACCTGGTGCTCTGCGCCCCCGACGCCGGCGCCACCCCCTTCGTGGAGCTGGTGCAGAAGACGCTGGACCTGCCGGGCGTGAAGCGGATCGTGATGCGCAAGGAGCGCACCGGCGAGCGCTCGGTGACGATGAGCCTGGCGGAGTCCTCCGAGATCGGCGTGGACGAGATCGCGGGCCGCGACGTGATCGTGCTGGACGACATGGTCCGCACGGGCACGACGATCATCCAGTGCTCCGAGGCGCTGAAGGCGGGCCACACGGGCAAGGTCTGCTTCGGCGTGACCCACTTCCACACCTCGATCGAGGCGCGCGAGAACCTGAACTCGCCGTTCCTGGACGAGATCATGACGACGAACACGATCAGCACCATCCTGAACCGCGACGAGCAGGGCCGCCTCCGCAAGAAGCTGACGGTCCTGAAGCTCTCGAAGTGGATCGCCCGCCACGTGATGGGGCTGCTGGGCACCTACGACGGCCGCTACGACCGCGCCTTCTACAGCATCGACATGTCGAGCCAGAACAAGCGCTGGCCCCCGATGCAGCCCTCCGGACTTTAACCCGCAAAGGAGCCGACACATGCCCTCCATCCGTCCCTTCCGCCCCTGGATTCCCGAGCCGGCCCGCGCCGGCGAGATTTCCTGCCCGCCCTACGACGTGATCAGCAGCGCCGAGGCGCGCGTCTACGTGGCCGAGCACCCCGAGTCGTTCATGCGGGTGGAGCGCGCCGAAACCCAGCTGCCCGAGGGCACCTCGCCCACCGACCCGCGCGTCTACGAGGCGGCGAAGAGGCTCTTCGCGGAGATGAAGGCGAAGGGCGACTACGTCCGCGAGGAGCGCCCGGCCTACTACCTCTACACGCAGCGCATGGGCGACCACCTGCAGCGCGGCCTGGTGGCCTGCGTGCCCGCGGAGGACTACTTCGCCGGCCGCATCAAGAAGCACGAGCTGACCCGCAAGGACAAGGAGCAGGACCGCATCAACCACCTGGTGGCGACCCGCGTCAACACCGGCCCGGCGTTCCTCACCTACCGCAGCTCCGGCGAGATCGAGGAGCTCTACGACAGGATCTCCGCGCAGAAGCCGCTGGTCTCCTTCGTCGCCGACGGGGTGGAGCACGTCGCCCACCGCATCGACGATCCCGAGACGGTGGCCCTCATCACCGAACGCATCGGGAAGATCCCCTGCAGCTACATCGCCGACGGCCACCACCGCAGCGCAGCGGGGGCCCTCACGGCCAGGCGCTGCGCCGAGCAGAACCCGAACCACACCGGCAACGAGGAGTACGCCTGGTTCGTGGCGATCCTC
>CADBQJ010000264.1 GCA_902796785.1 Fibrobacter succinogenes | reverse complement strand
CCCGAGGACTTCGACAACTTCGAGGACGAGGACGGCTGCCCCGACCTCGACAACGACAAGGACGGCGTCTACGACGCCGACGACAAGTGCCCCGAAGTGCCCGGTCATCCCGACAACCACGGCTGCCCGCTGCCCGACCGCGACGGCGACTCCGTGCCCGACGTCGAGGACGACTGCCCCGACTCGTTCGGCCCGCCGAAGAACCACGGCTGCCCCGACACGGTGCGCGTGGTCGACACGCTGACCGTGACCGACACGCTGACGAAGGTCGACACGCGCGACAACACCCCCGCCAGCAACGCGGCCTGCCCCTTCATCCCGGTCAACTTCATCAACAACTACAGCGGCCCGGTCGACTCGACCCGCTGCCCGCTGCCCGACCGCGACAAGGACGGCGTCTGCGACTCGTGGGTCTCCGAAATGAGCCTGCTCGACCACTACGTCGGCGTCTGCAAGGGCAACGACGCGTGCCCGAGCGACGCGGAGGACATGGACGGCTTCGAGGACGCCGACGGCTGCCCCGACCCGGACAACGACGGCGACGGCTTCTGCGACGCCTGGGTCTCCGAAAACGGCCTGCTCGGCAAGTACTCCACCGTCTGCCACGGCGTGGACAAGTGCGCCGACCAGCCCGAGACGATGAACGGGTTCGAGGACAACGACGGCTGCCCCGACAAGCTGCCGAAGAAGCCCATCGAACTGAAGGGCGTCGAATTCCACGCGGGCAAGAGCGAACTGACCGACGCGGCCATGGACGCCCTGATGCCCACGGTGAACTCGCTGAAGGAAAACGACGACGCGATCATCGAAATCGGCGGCCACACCGACAACACCGGCAAGGCCAAGGCCAACCAGCGCATCTCCGAAGCGCGCGCCCAGGCCGTCGCCGACTTCCTGCGCGAGCAGGGCGTCAAGTGCGAAATCCGCGTGAAGGGCTACGGCTCCAGCCAGCCCAAGGCCTCCAACAAGACGGCCGCGGGCAAGCGCCAGAACCGCCGCATCGAAATGAAGATCCTCGGCAGCAAGGCCGCCGCCTCCGGCGACGCCAAGAAGTAGCCGGATCTTCCCGAAACGCGAAGAGGCGGGCTCCGGCCCGCCTCTTTCCTTTTGCCCTCGTCCCGCGCCGCCGCGGGGCGTTCCGGAATCAGGATTCCTTCGTCCCGTACCGCGCCAGGACGGCGTCGGCGAAGCTCTTCAGGTCGGTCATGCGGAGGGCGGCCGCGTCGTCGAGGCAGGTGGGCTGCGCGTTGACGACGACCGCCTTCCCGCCGCGGCGCAGCGTGTAGAGCGGGATGGAGCCCGCGGGCTGCACGGTCAGCGACGAGCCGAGGACCAGGATCAGGTCGGCCGTCGAGGCCAGGCGGATCGCCCCCTCGAAGGCCGCCTCGGGCAGCGATTCGCCGAAGAAGGTGATGTCGGGCTTGTAGACGCCGCCGCAGGAGCAATGCGCCACGGGCTCACCCTCCAGCATTGCGCAGATCTCCTCGAACCGCTTTTCGTCGCCGCAGCGCCGGCAGTGGTGGAGGATGGGGGAGCCGTGCACCTCGAAAACGACGGAGCTGCCCGCCTTCTGGTGGAGCATGTCGATGTTCTGCGTGGCGATTCCCTTCAACTTGCCGGCCTTCTCCAGCGCCACGAGGGCGAAATGGACCGGGCCGGGCTCGTAGTTCTTCAGCCCGTAGACCAGTTCGGCGCACCCCCTGTAGTAGATCGAGGGGTCGCGGTCGAACCAGTCGATGTCGAAGATCCGCTCCGCGTCGGGCTGCTTGTAGAGCCCCTGCGGTCCGCGGAAGTCGGGGATGCCGCAGAGCGTGGAGACGCCCGCGCCGGTGAACGCCGCCACGCGTTCCGCCTTGTCCAGAAGATCGAGAAGCTTTTCCGCGGATTCGTCCATGTCGTCGCCTGCCTTTTGGGGTGTGTGGTCAAAAGGTAGTGATTAGGCGTCGAACAGGTTGTATATTGGCAAAGATGGAAAAGGAAACGGAGAGGTCCTCGTTGGAACGGAACCACAGGCTCGCGCTGGCGGTCAATGCGATCGGAACATTCGTTCTGCCCGGACTGATGGCGTTTGCGTTCGCGTTCGTCTACCTCATGGCGTCCCGGAAAGGATTCAGCGGATTCCCCGAGGAACTTGGCGACGCGTTGGTCTTCTGCGAAGAGCACTT
The DNA here is from genome assembly GCA_902796785.1 of Fibrobacter succinogenes. Taxonomy (GTDB): domain Bacteria; phylum Fibrobacterota; class Fibrobacteria; order Fibrobacterales; family CADBQJ01; genus CADBQJ01. Next base: position 1,015 of record CADBQJ010000264.1, on the reverse strand, counting down.
CGTTCCGTACGTATGCACATGGAGTCTATTCCGCGTTTTCCCCATGGCGATCGGATTGTTTCGTGGACATATCCGCGCGCGGGATGTCTTGGCGGAGATGCGCGGGGAGGTGACCGCTTCGCGTCTGGTCCTGGCGATCGCGGTAGCGGGCGTTTTCGCGGCGCTTGTCGGGGCGGCTCCGGGCGAGTGTTTCCACGAGCTGGACTCGCATACGAATTACGCGGCTGGCCGCGCATTGCTTTCCGCGGGAACGGGAATCGGCGTCCTGGCTTTTTTTGCGCTGGCCGCCTGTTCGCGGCGCTTCCCGCTTTCGGCTCGCGGCGAGGCGACGCACTTGGCCGCGACGGTCGCCGTCACGCCGTGCGCGTATTTGCTCGACGCGTTCTTCCGCATATGCCTTTGGTGCCTCGCCTGTCCGCAATCGTGCGAAATCTACCTGGATTGAAAGCGCCCGATCCCCGCCTAAAATCTCGCGCCGAAGGCGCCACTCTCCGCACTAATCCCTGATCCCTGATCCCTAATCCCTAATTCTACGGTAGACGCTGGCGAGGATCGCGCCCGAGATGTTGTGCCAGACGGAGAAGATCGCGCCGGGGACGGTCGCCATGGCGAGCGCGGGGAAGGCGGAGGCGGCCAGGGCGGTGGCGAGGCCGGAGTTCTGCATCCCGATCTCGATCGAGAGCGCCTTGGTCTTGGGCGGCGGCAGGCGGAGGAGCTTCCCGAGCCCGAACCCGGCGGCGTAGCCCAGCAGGTTGTGGAGGACCACGACGGCGAAGACGACCGCGCCCGTGGAGAGGATCTTCGCGGAGTTGTGCGAGACCACGGAGGCGACGATCATGCAGATCGCGGCGACGGAGACGAGCGGCAGGACCTTCGCGGCCCGGCGCGTCGCGTTCCCGAAGAGGCGGTTCGCCGCGAAGCCCAGCGCGATGGGGGCGATCACCACGGTCACGATCGAGAGGAACATCGACGCCACGTCCACGTTCACGGTCGCGCGCAGCAGCAGGTAGGCGAT
>CADBQJ010000263.1 GCA_902796785.1 Fibrobacter succinogenes | reverse complement strand
CACCGACGAGATCGGCGAGATCAACATCCAGGGCGACACGATGGGCATCCTGCTCGACGCCCTGCGCCGCATCGACGAAGCGGCCGCGGGCGGGCCGTCCGAAGGCTAGGACATCCCCCGCGGCCGGAATCCGTCCCGTTCCACCCAGGAGGAATCCATGCTCCCCGAAAACGGAAAGTTCGAAAAGCCCGCGCTCCCCTACGCGCCCGACGCGCTCGCTCCCGTCCTGGGGGCGGAGACGATCGAGTTCCACTGGGGCAAGCACTTCCAGGCCTACGTCGACAACCTGAACGCCGCGCTTCCGGGCAGCCCCTTCGAGGGCAAGTCGCTCGAGGAGATCGTCGCGAAGGCCGAGGGCGGGCTCTTCAACAACGCCGGCCAGACGCTGAACCACGCGATGTACTTCCTGCAGTTCCGCGCCCCGCGCGAGGGGAACGCCCCCGAGGGGAAGATCGCCGGGGCGATCGCGCGCGACTTCGGCTCGTTCGAGAAGTTCCAGGCCGAGTTCCAGGCCAAGGGGGCCGGGCTCTTCGGCTCCGGCTGGGTCTGGCTCTCCGCCGACGCGGAAGGCAAGCTGAAGATCACGCAGGAGGCCAACGCGGGCAACCCCGTCCGCTCCGGGCTGGTCCCGCTGCTCACCTTCGACGTCTGGGAACACGCCTACTACATCGACTGGCGCAACCGCCGCCCCGCCTACCTCGAAGCGCTCTGGAAGATCGTGGACTGGTCGGTCGTCGAAGCCCGCTACGCGGCGCGCGGCTGATCCGCCCGCCGGAAACGCGCGACCCGCGGAAGAAAAGGCCTCCCGAAGGAGGCCTTTTCGAACGTTCGGAGTTCCGGGCGCCGTCAAACCAGCCCGGTCGCCAGGGCGAGGACGGGTATCGGCACGCTGCCGTCCACTTCCCAGCCGGTGCTGTACGAGCTCCCGTAGCGGTAGAAATGGGAGCCGTCGAACTCCCAGCCGGTGCTGTACGAGCTCCCGTAGCGGTAGAAATGGGAACCGTCCCACTCCCAGCCGGTGCTGTACGAGCTCCCGTAGCGGTAGAGATGCGAGCCGTCCCACTCCCAGCCGGTGCTGTACGAACTCCCGTATTGGTAGAGATGCGAGCCGTCCCACTCCAGACCGGTGCTGTACGAGCTCCCGTAGCGGTAGAGATGCGAGCCGTCCCACTCCCAGCCGGTGCTGTACGAGCTCCCGTATTGGTAGATGTGCGCCATGGCGACCTCCTTTGAAGCGAATCCCTCTTCAAGGGTAGCAAATCGCCGGACGGAAAAAAACGGAGACCGCGACGAGCGCGGTCTCCTCGAAAAGCCTGGCCCGGCGGACTAGGACTCGGAACGGCCCTTGGTGATGCGGAGCAGCACCTTGCGGGGGCTGTCGACGAGCTTGGCGTCGCCCAGGGCGATGTCGGAGACGTAGACGGTCTTGTTGGCGGGGAGCGCCGAGACGTCGAATTCGTAGCCGGAGGGGATGGCGCCCGGCATGCAGGAGATGCGCACCTTGTAGGCGTCCTGGTACATCACGCCGCCTTCGACCTTCACGCCGACGGGGATGCCGACCAGCTTGACCGGAACGGTGACCTGGACGGGCTTGTTTTCGTCGACGAACATGAAGTCGACGTGGGTCACCTTCTGGGAGATGACGTCGCGCTGCACTTCGTGGACGATGACGTTGACCTTCTTGCCGCCTTCGACGTCGAGGGTGAAGATGCTGTTCTTCTTGCCGGGAATCCAGCGGACGTTGAATTCGTGCTCGTCGAGGACGACGAGGAGGGGTTCCTGCTTGTCGGCGTAGCAGACGGCCGGAATGGAACCGCCGCGGCGCATGGCGTTGAGCTGACCCTTGGTGCCGCTGTCGCGGAGCTGGGCTTTGAGAGTTGTAGTTTCCATCTTCTCTTCTCGCTTGGTGGAGGACATTGGGGTAGCTGGATTCGAACCAACGAATGCCGGAGCCAAAACCCGGTGTCTTACCACTTGACTATACCCCAAAAAACCGGCTCAAATATAGACATTTTGTCGGAGCGGCCCGAGGGGGCGCTAAATCTAGACAATTCCCGAGCCGTCCAGGGGCGTCTCGGGCAAAAATCGGGCGACGGCCCCGAAACGCCGTTCGCAGCGCAGCCCTTCGAGCGCCCGGCGGGCGGCCTCCTCGTCGGAATAGAGGGCGAAAAGCGAGGCCCCGCTGCCCGAGAGAAGCGTCCCCAGCGGGCCGGTTTCCGCCAATTCCGCGCGCATTTCGGCGATCTCGGGGTACTGGGCGCAGACCCCCTTCTCGAAGGCGTTGTAGAGCAGGTGCCCCGTCATGGCGGCCGAGAGGCCTCCCTTGCGCCAGAGCGCGGAGAAGTCGTTCCAGCGCCCCGCGCCGGCCGGGGCCACCCCCGCGTAGGCCTTGGCGGTGGGGACGGAGGCGAGCGGGGTGGCCACGAGGAGCGCGCAGTCGGCCGGCGCGGGGACTCCCCGCTCGAGCCGGTCGCCGATGCCCGAGGCCAGGGCCGTGCCGCCCCGGACCAGGAAGGGGACGTCGGCCCCGAGCGCGGCGCCCGTCTCCTCGAGCTCGGCGCTCCCGAAGCCCAGGCCCCAGGCCCGGTTCAGGAGGCGCAGCGCGGCGGCGGCGTCGGCGGACCCTCCGCCGAGACCCGCGCCGGAGGGAAGCCGCTTCGTCAGGCGGAGGTCCGCCCCGAGCGCGTCCGCGCCCGGAACGCCGGCGCGGAGGGCGCGGTCGCGCAGCGCCGCCGCCGCGCGGTAGACCAGGTCCTGCTCGGGCCGTTCCGTCGCGGGCCGGTCGCACTCCAGCGCCAGGACGCCGTCCCGGCGGACCCGAGCCTCGAGCGTGTCGTGGAGGTCGATCGTCTGGAAGAGGGTTCCGATGTCGTGGTAGCCGTCCTCGCGCTTGCGGATCACGTCGAGGAAAAGATTGACCTTGGCGTACGCCTCTTCTCTGAAAATCGCTTCTTCCGCCATCTTCGCGCCCTTTTCCGCCCCTCATTGCTATAATTGCGCTTTCCTCTCACCCAAAACTAGAACATTATGGTCGATCCCAAGAAAAACTTCCTCCGGCTGATGGACTGGGAACCCCAGGCCATCCGCGACGTCGTCGATTCGGCGATCGATCTCAAACGGAGCCTGAAGGACGGCACCGCCGGCTTCCCCCTCCGCGGCAAGACGATCGGCATGTACTTCGAAAAGCAGAGCCTGCGCACCGTCACCACGTTCCAGGTGCTGATGACGCAGCTCGGCGGGCAGGCGATCCTGCTCGACCCCGCGAGCATCTCGCTGGGCAAGCGCGAAAGCGTGGCCGACGTCGGGCGCTGCCTCGGACGCTGGGTGGACGGACTCGTGGTCCGCTGCTTCAAGCAGTCGCTCGTGGAGGACCTCGCCGAGTGGAGCGGGATCCCCGTCATCAACGCGCTGACCGACGACTCGCACCCCTGCCAGGCCATCGCCCTCGCGCAGACGATGAAGGAACACTTCGGCTCGCTCGAAGGTCGCCGCCTCGTCTTCGTGGGCGACGGCAACAACGTCGCCAGCTCCTTCGCCGTCCTCTGCGCCAAGCTGGGGATGCATTTCGTCCACACCGGCCCCGAAGGCTACCGCCTCAAGCCGGAGTTCGTCGCCTCGCTCGAGCCCCTGTTCAAGGTCTCCGGCGGAAGCTTCGCCTACGAGCCCAACCCGAAGAAGGCCGTGGCGGACGCCGACCTCGTCTACACCGACGTCTGGGCGAGCATGGGCCAGGAATCGGAACAGGATTCCCGCGGCAAGGTCTTCGCCCCCTGGCAGGTGAACGAGGAGCTGATGTCGCACGCGCCCAAGAACGCGCTCTTCAGCCACTGCCTTCCCGCGCACCGCGGCGAAGAGGTGACCGACGGCGTGGTGGACGCCCCCTACTCCGTCTGCTTCGACGAAGCGGAGAACCGCCTCCACGCGCACAAGGCCATCGTCTTGAAGTTGCTGGGGTGAATTAGGGATTAGGGATCAGGGATCAGGGATTAGGGATCAGTGCGGGCAATGGCCTGCGGCATAGAACAAAAAGGGGCTCCTTTCCGGAGCCCTTTTTCTTTATCGTGCGCGCAGCGCGATCCGAT
>CADBQJ010000262.1 GCA_902796785.1 Fibrobacter succinogenes | reverse complement strand
GGGCACCTTCACCTCGACCACGCTGAAGCCGTCGCTCAGCTCGAAGTACTCCTTGATGCCCGGGATCGTCAGCTGCTGCACCAGGTGGAGCGCCGCCTCGTTCTCGGGGCGGAGCACCTCGTTGGCGCCGATGGCCTTCAGCACCCGCTCGTGCGTCTCGGAGCTGGCGCGGGCCACGATGTTGCGGATCCCCAGCTCCACGGCGTTGGCCACCACGAGGGCCTGCGCCTCGAAGTCGTCGCGGATCGCCGCCACCAGCAGGTCCGCCTCGGGGATGCCGTGCGACTTGAGCGTCTCCATGGAGGTCGCGTCGGCGCAGATGGCCAGCGAGACCTTGTCCTTGATCCGCTCCACGTCCTCCATCACCATGTCGATGGCGATGACTTCGTTGCCCGAGCGGGCGAGTTCGATGGCGGTCGGACGACCGAATTGACCAAGACCGATGACTACACAGCGCATGGCGTTACCCCACAATCAGTTCTTCACGAGGATAGCGGACGGTGGCGGAGGACTCCCGCCCCGCCATCAGGCCGATGGCCAGGGTCAGCGGGCCGATTCGCCCGACGACCATGGCCAGCATCAGGAAACACTGCCCGGCGGTCCCCACCTGCGAGGTGGCCCCGAGCGACATCCCCACGGTGCTCAGCGCGGAGACGCTCTCGAACAGGCTGATCTCCCACGGCACCTCGGGCGCGACCAGGTTCAGCCCGAAGAAGGTGAAGGTCAGCATGGCGAGGTAGAGCAGCAGGACGCCCACCGCCGCGAGCACGATCCGCACGGGGATGGTGCGGTTGCGGGCCACCACCTCCTGCTTGCCGCCGAGGTAGGCGCGCAGCGTGAGCAGCAGCACCGCGAAGGTGACCGTCTTCAGGCCGCCGCCCGTCGAGATCGGGCCCGCGCCGATGACCATCAGCGCCATCACGACCACCAGCGTGGCGTGGCCGAACTCCTCCAGCGGCACCGAGTTGAACCCGGCGGTGCGCGAGATGGCGGCGTGGAAGAACGAGGCCCAGAGCGTCTCGGCGGTGCCCATCTGGCTCCAGGAGCCGTGGAGCCCCTCCATGATCCAGAAGCAGAGGAAGCCCACCAGGAAGAGGATCAGCATGCCGCCGACGGAGTAGCGCGTCTGCAGCGAGAGCGGCTGCGGCCAGGGGAGCCGCTCGGAGAGGTCGGGCGAGTTGCGGCGCAGCCACTTGACCAGGTCGAAGGAGCGCACGCGGCGGATCAGCTCGAGCAGCACGGGGAAGCCCAGGCCGCCGAGCATCACCAGGCAGGCCACGGTCGCGTTGAGCGCGGGCAGCGAGCGCCACCGCGTGAGCGAGTCGGGCTGGAGCGAGAAGCCGGCGCTGCAGAAGGCCGACGTGGAGTGGAAGAAGGCCCAGAAGAGCCCTTCGCCCGGGCTCGCGGCGTCGCCGTCCACGGCGCCGAAGAGCACCAGCGCCCCGGCGACCTCCACCAGCAGCGTGAAGGCGATGACGGTGGCCAGCAGGCTCTTCACGTCCTTCACGTCGGTGATGCCGAGCGCGGCGCGGAGCACGTTGATCTGGCGGAGCGACATCCGCTGCCCCTCGGTGTAGGCCAGCAGCCCCACCACGGCCACCAGCGAGATTCCGCCCAGCTGGAAGAGCGCGAGCAGCACGCTCTGCCCGAAGGTCGACAGCCGCTGCCCCACGTCGACGATGGTCAGCCCCGTCACGGTGAGCGCGCTGGTGGAGGTGAAGAGCGCCTCGACGGCGTTCAGCGGCTCGGCCCCGGCGGCGCTGGCCTTGGGGAGGAGGAAGAGCGCGCCGCCCATGAGGATCGCGGCCACGTACGATATGGCCACCAGCAGCGGCGCCGGCACGTTCAGCGCGAAGAAGAGCTTGAGCCCGTTGAGGATCATCACCGCCACGTGGAGCGCCAGGTAGACCTGCACCAGGGCGATGGTCATCCCCATCTCGTTGTGTATGAAGTCGATGACCCCGAGCGTGCCGCGCAGCGAGATGAACCGGGCGACCGCGCCGCCGAAGACGACGATCAGCCAGAGGGCCAGCGCCCCCTCCACGAAATGGCCGCGCAGGTAGCCCTTCCGGTTGTCCGAGAAGACCAGGCCGCCCAGGAAGTCGAACAGGCAGATGCCGCCCAGGGCGAGGTCGACCCACCCCAGCACGCCGATCCACTGGTCGGAGAGGTAGAACCCGTGCTCCAGGATCAGCGCGGTGATGGCCAGCAGGCCGAGCCCCGTCCACTCCTTGTCGTCGAGGAGGGCGTGGTCGCGGGTCCGTTTGACACCAACTTCGGGCATATTGGCGGAAAATAGTAGTTAGGAGTCCAGGGCGACGGCGGCGCAGGCCCGCCTCAGGGCGTCGATTTCGGCCCTGGGCTTCCGTTTCGGCCAGGTGCAGTTCGAAAGCAGGACGACGCCTTTTCGTTTTTTGAGGTCCAGGACGAAGGAACAGCCGGTGAAGCCGGTCTTTCCGATGCGGTGCCCGCCCGAGCAGTCGCCCATCCAGGCCGGCTGGTTCCGCTCGAACCCGAGCGCGGCGTCGCCCAGGCCGGGGATCCAGTTCCGGTCGACCAGCTCCATCGTCTCGCGCGAGAAGAGCTTCCCCTCGCCCGCGGAGGCGGCGAGCAGCTCGAAGACGAAGCGCTGGAGGTCGCCGACCGTCAGGAAGAGCCCGGCCGACGCCACGGGGCCGCGCCCGCGGAGCGCGTAGGCGGATTCGTCGTGGACCGCGCCGCGCACCTCGCCCTCGCGCCAGGGGTCCACCTCGGTCGGGACGATTCCCTCGATCCCGCGCCGTTCGCGCGGGTAGTAGGTGGCGCTCTCCATGCCCAGCGGCGCGAAGACGCGCTCGCGGGCGACCGCGTCCAGCCGCCGGCGCTCCAGCCGCTCCAGCCAGAGCCCCAGCACGAGCGAGGTGGCGTTGCAGTAGAGGTGGGTCTCGCCCGGGCGCCGTTCGAACCGGTGCGAGAGCACGCGCGCGAGGATCTCCTCGGGCGGCAGGTCCTTCAGCGAGGAGAGCGAGATCCGGTAGTCCAGCATGTGCGCCAGCAGGTGGCGCAGGGTCACCTCCTCGCGCCAGGGGACGCGGAGCTCGGGCAGCCGGTCGACGATCCGCTCGTCGAGCGAGGTCCGCCCCTCCTGCAGCGCGACCAGCGCGCAGGCCGCCCCCACCAGGGACTTCGTGAGCGAGGCGCAGTCGAAGAGGGCGTCGGGCCCGAGCGGCGCGTCGTCGAGCGTCCCGAAGAACTCGGGCGTCCCGGGGCCGGAGTCGTCGACCGTCCCCGCGGCGCAGGCCCCGAAGAGCCGCCGCGCGAGGAACGGGGCGATCGCCTGTTCAAGCATCGGAGGCGGGCTCTCTCCACGCGCCGTTTTCGAAGGCGCGGTAGAAGCAGCTGCGGTGGCCGGTGTGGCAGGCCACGGCGGCGCCTTCCTGCCTCACCTTGAAGAGCAGGGCGTCGCCGTCGCAGTCGAGGCGCGCCTCGACCACGCGCTGGAGGTTGCCGGAGGTGAGCCCCTTCACCCAGACCTCGCGGCGCGAGCGCGACCAGTAGGTCATCGTCCCCGTCTCGAGGGTCATGCGGAGGGTCTCGCGGTTCATCCAGGCCATCATCAGCACGTCGCCCCTTTCGGCGTCGACGGCGATGGCGGGAACCAGCCCGTTCGCGTCGAACTTCACCTGGTCGAGCCAGGCGGGTTCGGGAGTCCGGTTTTCGGAAGCCATCAGTCGTTGTTCTTGGCGGCCTTCTTGGCGGCCTTTTCCAGCCTCTTTTCCTTCAGGGTCTTGGCGGGCTTCTTCTTGACGTTCTTGTCGTGACCGATCTGACCTTGCGACATT
>CADBQJ010000261.1 GCA_902796785.1 Fibrobacter succinogenes | reverse complement strand
GGTAGAAGACGTCGCCCGGGAACGCCTCGCGCCCCGGCGGGCGGCGCAGCAGCAGCGACATCTGGCGGTAGGCCTGCGCGTGCTTGGAGAGGTCGTCGTAGACCACCAGCGCGTGCTCCCCGCGGTCGCGCCAGTGCTCGCCGAGCGCCGCGCCGGTGTAGGGGGCCAGGTACTGCATCGAGGCCGCCTCGGAGGCGCAGGCCGCGACGATCGTGGTGTACTCCATGGCGCCGGCCTCGCGCAGCGTCTCCCGGACGCGCGCCACGGTGGAGGCCTTCTGCCCGACGGCCACGTAGACGCAGTGGACGCCGCGCCCCTTCTGGTTGACGATCGCGTCGAGCGCGATGGTCGTCTTGCCCGTCCTGCGGTCGCCCACGATCAGCTCGCGCTGGCCGCGCCCGATCGGGATCATCGCGTCCACCGCCTTCAGCCCGGTGTAGAGCGGCTCGTGGACGTTCTTCCGGTCCACGATGCCCGGCGCGCGCGCCTCGATGCGCCGCTCGAACTCCGACTCGATCGCCGGGCCGCCGTCGATGGCGCGTCCCAGCGCGTCCACCACGCGGCCCTCCGTCGCGGGGCCGACCTTCGTCGAGGCCACCTTGCCGGTGAGGACGACCACGTCGCCCTCCTCGACCGCGTTCGCGTTCCCGAGCAGTGCCAGGCCGACGTTGTCCGCCTCCAGGTTCAGCACCAGGCCGCGCACGTCCGGCCGGTCGCGGAAGGAGACCAGCTCGCCGGCCATCGCGTTCGACAGGCCCGCCACGCGGGCGATGCCGTCGCCCGTCCCGAGGACGGTCCCCATCTCGTAGCGGTCGGGGCCCTCGCCCTCGAAGGCCTTCAGCTCCTCGAAGAGCTTTTCCGATATTTCGTCGGGTCGCAGCGTCGTGTCCATGAGTTCTCCTACTCGCCCAGGCGCCTTCTCAGCAGGTCAAGCTGGCGCCGCAGCGAACAATCCACCATCTCGTCGCCCAGGCGCATGCGGAACCCGCCGATCACGCCGGGGTCGATCCGCGCCTCGAGCTCGCACTTCATCCCCTCGCGCCGCTCCGCCCAGGCGCGCAGGCGCCCGAGCCGCTCCTCGTCGAGCGGGTCGGCGCTCCAGACCGTCGCGCGGACGATCCCCCGCCGGCGGTCCGTCTCGTCGCGCAGCGCCGCGAGGATCCCGGGCAGGAAGGCCGTCCTTCCGCGCGAGGCGAGGAAGAGGAGGAACGCGCGCATCTCGGCGCCGCGCGCCGGGTCGCAGTCCACGAGCGCCTTCGCCTTGCTCTCCTCGCGGATCCGCGGGTCGCGCAGGAGCGCGGCGATCCGGCCGTCGCGGGCCACCGCCTCGCCGAGGCGCGCCGCCTCCGCGAAGACGGCCTCCGGGTCCGGCGAGCTCTCCGCCCGCAGGGCCAGGGTCCGCGCCCACCGGCGCTCGATCGCGCGCGCGCCCATCTCAGCCCTTCGCCTCCAGCTCGTCGATCATGCCGTCCACCACGCGCCGGCCCGACTCGCGGTCGAGCTCGCGGCGCAGCAGCTTCGAGGCCAGCTCCACCGTCGCGTCGGCCACCTTCGTCCGCAGCTCCTCGCGCGCGGCGCGGCGCATCGACTCCACCGCCTTCTCCGCGCCGTCGATCATCTCGCGGCGCTCGTCGCGGGCGCGGCGCTCGATCGCGCGCGCGGACTCCTCGGCCCGCGTCCGGGCGTCGGCCACGATCGCGTCGGCGCGCTGGAGCGTCTCCCGCATCAGGCGGTCGCGCTCTCCGGCGGCGCGCTCGTTCTCGGCGCGCACGCGCTCGGCCTCCTCCATCGCGGAGCGCAGCCGCTCGTCCCGGGCGTCGATCGCGCGGAGCAGCGGCCCCCAGGCCGTCTTTTTCAGCACGACCAGCAGGATCGCGAAGACGACGAGCGTCCAGATCGCGACCCCGGGGTCCAGCTGCAGAAGCGGGTTGCCCGACATCTACTGTCCCATCGTCATCAGCGCGATCACTTCGGCGAAGAAGGCCACGCCTTCGATCAGCGCCGCGGCGATCAGCATCGTCGAACGGATGTCGCCGGCCGCCTCGGGCTGGCGGGCGATCCCCTCGAGGGCCGAGGAGGCCAGCTTGCCGATGCCCAGGCCCGCGCCGATCACGGCCAGTCCCGCGCCGATCCCGGCCGCGAGCGGTCCGAGACGCATGATCTGTTCCATTGCCTGCTGTTCCATCTTGTTCTCCTTTGGATTCAATGCCCCTGGTGCACCGCCGCCCCGACGAAGAGCGCCGAGAGCAGCGTGAAGACGTAGGCCTGGAGGAAGGCCACGAAGAGCTCCAGCCCCTCGATGGCCACGGTGAAGACGATCGCCGCCGGCTGCACGACGCCCAGCGAGAGCGCCGCGTTGCCGAAGAGGAACTCGACCACGGCGCCCAGCGCGATCAGCGAGAAGAGGACGATGTGTCCCGCCGCCATGTTGGCGAAGAGACGGATGGCCAGCGCCGCCGACTTGGTTACGAGGCCGAAGAGCTCGATGGGGGCCAGGATGAAGAGGATCGGCAGCGGCACCCCCTTGGGGACCACGCCCAGCCAGTAGCCGACCGGCCCGTTGCGGACCATCCCCGCGACGTTGAAGACGACGAAGACCATCGCCGCCATCGCCGCCGTGAAGTTCGGGTTGCCCGTGGCGGCGGCGAAGCCCGGCACCAGCCCGATCAGGTTGAGCGCCAGCAGGAAGAAGAAGAGCGTGCAGAAGAAGGGGAGCCACTTCCGGGCGAGCTCGCGCCCGAGGTTCGGCGCCACGATGTCGTCGCGGACGAAGAGGACCACGGCCTCGACCGCGGAGGCGAAGCGGCCGCGCGGGAGGAACCCGTCCGGGCCGCGCCGGACGCCGACGCGCAGAAGCGCGACGAGGAGGACCAGCGCGAGAAGGAGCATCAGGACGTGGAGGGAGGGGTAGAGCTCGACGCCGGCGACGCGGAAGGAGCCGTCGAGGGGAATCTCCACGCCGGGGAAGATGCGCCAGGCCGATCGGTTGTCGGCCACGTGGTGGAGCAGGAACTCCCCTAGGCCGCTGAGTCCGCCTTCCATTTCCGAACCTTCTTCGCCCCCCGCGCCTTCGCCCCCAGCGTCGTCGCGAACAAGAAGATAATCAAATAGAACAGCGAAAACGCCGCGAGCCACGGCATGGCCAAGACTTTACAAGGCCCCAGGGCGACCGCCGCGGCGACCCCGGCGAAGGCGAGCCGCAGGCCGGCTCCGACCAGCGGCGCGAACGCGGAAATCCGGCCCGGGCCGCGGACCAGGGTGAGGAGGCCGCAGGCCAGCCAGGCCCAGACCGCCCCGACGAAGGGGATCTCTCCCCCGTTCCCCGTCCAGGGCTCCATGGCCAGGGCGCACGCGACCGCCGCCGGGGCGATCGCGGCGCAGAACGCCAGGTAGAGCTTCGGGAAGGCGATCTCCGTCCCCGGACGGGCCGGCGGCGCGCCGGCCGGCGCGGTTCCGTCCGCCGCCTTCACGGCGAATCAGACCTCGAGCGAGGCGGCGGACTTGCCGGAGCCCTTGGCGCCGGCGGCCGCGTTCATCTGGCAGGTGCCCTGAAAAAAGGCGCCTTCGTTGATCACCAGCTCCTTGGTGTCGATGTCGCCTTCCAGGCGGGCGGTGTTTTCGAGGGTCAGCTTCCCGGAGACCTTCACCTTGCCCTTGAGGACGCCGGCCAGGCTGGCGGCGGCGACGTCGATGTCGCCCTCGATCACGCCGGTCTGCTCCAGCACCAGGTCGCCGGTGCAGCGGAGATTGCCTTCCAGGCGGCCGGCCAGGCGAAGGTCGTTTTCGACGACCAGCTCGCCCTTCACCGTGGTGGCGGGGGAAATCTGGGTGATGTACTGTTCGTTGGTTTTAGCCATTGCAGCCTCCTAATCCATGAAAAATTCCGACGGGTCCTGCGGTTCGCCCTTCAGGCGCACCTCGTAGTGCAGATGGGGCCCGGTGGTGTTGCCGGTCATCCCGATCGTCCCGATCGAGGTGCCGCGGCGCACCGCGTCCCCCTTTTTCACCAGCGCGCGGTTCAGGTGCGCGTAGAGCGTGGACCATCCCTCGCCGTGCTCGATCGTCACCACGAGCCCCAGGTCCTCCTTCTTGGCCACGGAGGTCACCACGCCCGACGCGGCCGCGTAGACCGGGTCGTTGAGGATCGCCGCGATGTCCACCCCCTGGTGGTCCGTGCCGTTCTCCTTCCACCGCTGGGTCACCACGCCGATCACCGGCTTGATGCTCGGGCGGGCGCCCGTCCCGCGCTCGGCGTCGCGGCGGTAGCGCTTCACGTATTCCTCCAGCTGCTCGTCGCCCTCGGGACGGCCCGCGCGGGCGGCCACGAGCTCGGGCACGGAGTCCGCCGGCCCCAGCAGCGTCCGCCCGATCCGGTGGAGGCGGTCCTGCTCGGCGCGCACCGAGTCCAGCACGATCAGCGCCTGGCGGTAGCGGTCGTTCTCCGCCGCCAGCTCGCGGTTCTCCGTCTGCAGCCGCTGCGCCTCCAGCGCGCTCACCAGCACCGTGGCGCTGTAGTAGCCGGCCAGCGCCATCGTCACGACCACCGCCGAGACGAACAGCGCGATCAGCGTCAGCTGCCAGCGGTAGAGCACGAACTGGCGGATCTTCCCCTTGCCGGTCGGGATGGCCTGGATGGTGACGAAGGACCTCATCTACTTGCCCATGATCCTCGCGTAGATGGCGTTGAACTCCTCTTTGGAGGAGAAGCGGATGGAGATGGTGCCGATGCCGTCGAGCTCCTCGATGGCCACTTCGGTCCCCAAAGCATAGCCGATATCCTGCTCCAGCTGGGAGAGCTGGGGATTCCGGCGGGCTTTCGGTTTTTTAGGTTTTGGAGCTTTATTGCCTTTGCGCTTGCTCGTCGCGGCCTGTTCCGCCTGGCGGACGTTCAGCCCCTTTTCGATGATGTCGCGGGCCGCCGCCACGGGATCGGCCACCCCTTCGGCCAGGAGCGCGCGGGCGTGGCCGGCGGTCAGCTTGCCCTCGGCCAGCCAGCCCAGCACTTCGTCGGGCAGGCGCAGCAGACGCAGCGCGTTGGTCACCGCCGCGCGGGAGCGGCCGAGCTGTTCGGCCAGCTGGTCGTGGGTGTAGCCGTAGTTCTCCACCAGCTGCATCATGGCGCGGGACTCTTCCACCGGGTTCAGGTCCACGCGCTGCAGGTTTTCGATCAGGCCCAGCTCCGCCATCATGCGGTCGCTCACGCGGTCCTTCACCAGGGCGGGAATCCGCTCCATGTTGAGGAGACGGCAGGCGCGCACGCGCCGTTCGCCAGCGATGATCTGGAAGCGGTCCGCGTTGCGGCGGACGGTGATGGGCTGCAGCAGCCCCTGCTTCTGGATCGACTGCGACAGCTCGAGGATCTCGTCGTCGTCGAACTTGCGACGGGGCTGCCAGGGGTTGGAATCGACCAGGGAGAGGTCGAGCTGGACCACCGTCTCGCCCGCGGCGCCGGCGCTCAGCTCGTGCACCAGGTTCCGGTTGGTCGCCATCAGGGAGTCGAATCCCCGTCCGAGAGAGCTTTTTCCCATCGTCAGACTCCTCTGCGCGCCAGCACTTCGAGCAGTTCGCGCGCCAATTCCAGGTATCTCTGCGCCCCCGCGCTCTTCACGTCGTAGAGGATCACCGGCTTGGCGAACGACGGCGCCTCGCTCAGGCGGACGTTTCGGGGGATGATGGTCTTGAAGAGCCGTTCGCCGAACTCGCGACTCACCTCTTCCATCACCTGGCGGGAGTGGCTGAGGCGCGAGTCGAACATGGTCAGCAGCGCGCCGTCGATCTCGAGGGCCGGATTGAGCCCGTTCTGCACCCGCATGATGGTGTTGAGGAGGTCCGCCACCCCCTGCATCGCGTAGAATTCGCACTGGATGGGGATGATGACGGAGTCGGCGGCGCAGAGGACGTTGATCGTCAGCAGGCTGAGGCTGGGCGGCGAGTCGATGATGATGAAGTCGTACTCGTCGCGCAGGAGGTTGATCAAGTTGCGCAGCCGGAGGCGGCTGGCCGTTCCGGTGTCGATGGTCAGCTCCACTTCCAGTTCGGCCAGCGAGGTGGAGCTGGGGAGCACTTCGAGGAAGGGAATGTCCGTCTTGTGGATCACCTCGCGCACGCGGGCCAGGGAGAGTTCCGTCGGGCTGGCGGCCCACCGCATCACTTCGGTGATGTCCTCGTCCTGCATCTCGACGATGCCGGTCCCCATCGAAGAGTTGGCCTGGGGGTCCATGTCGATCAGGAGCACCCGCTTTTCCAACGCCCCGAGACTTGCCGCAAGATTGACGGCGGTCGTCGTCTTGCCGACGCCCCCTTTCTGGTTGCTGATAGCGATGACTCTGCTCATACCCGTTTCTCCAGACAGACCAACGAATAGGTTTTCAGCTGCGGGTGCAACTGGTAGAGGAAGGTTTCACGTGAAACACCCTCCACGTCCCGGGTCGACTTAAAGGTAATAAACCGACCGCCCGGCTGGAGGAAGGGTTTCGCCCGCTGCCAATCTTCGTCGAGGGATCCCAACGCGCGGGAGGTGGCAGTCTCGAAGGGGCCGAACCCCGCCGGCAGCTCCTCGATGCGGGACTCCACCAGCTCCACGTTTCGAAGCCCCAGCTCCCCGGCGAGGTAGCGCATCTGCAGCACGCGCGTGGAGCGGGACTCCACCCCGACGAACTTCCGCTCCGGCTGGGCGATCGCCAGCGGGAGGAGCGGGAAGCCCGTGCCCGAACCGAGGTCCAGGTGCGCCCCCTGCGCCTCCTTCGTCCAGAGAAGCGCCATCAAGCTGTCCTGAATGTGACGCTCCCTCAGCAGCGGCAGGTCTCCCGCGGAGACCAGGTTGTGCTTGCGGTTCAACCGAACGACCATCTCTCCCAACGCGGCGAAGAGCTTCAGCTGCTCCTCCGAGAAGGAGACGCCGACCAGATGGGAGAAATCAGTCCACTCCATGTGGATAAATATAACACTCCTCTCCCCAGGGCGCGCCCTCATGTTTCACGTGAAACCACCCGGTTTTCCAAATCTATCAACATTATTTCCCACAATGTGGATTATTTCTCCACAACTATCACTCAAACTTCTCAAGCCCTTGTCGCAATCTGTCGCAATCTCATCCACAACTGTGGATACGCGGAGAACATCTTTTGAAAACTCGCCTTCACCCGGCGATTTCGGC
>CADBQJ010000260.1 GCA_902796785.1 Fibrobacter succinogenes | reverse complement strand
CGGCGCGAGCATCCCGCTGGCGCAGCTCTTCGGCGAACTGCTCCCCGGCGCGCCGGTCCTCCTCACCGGCGTGGAGGATCCCTACAGCGCGCCGCACGCCCCGGACGAGAGCCTGGAGCTGTCGGACTTTTTCTCGAGCGCGAAGGCCGAAACGGCGCTTCTGGGGCGCCTTTCTAGCTAATTTTCGGCCAATATGATCAGCCATCTGCTTTCGGCGCTCACGGGGTACAGCATCTTCGAGGGGCGCATGTTCCGGGCGGGCGCGGCCGCCATTCTCGGGGCGTTCATCGTCTTCGCCCTGATGCCGGCCTTCCTCCGCTTCCTGCGCAGGGTGGACGCCAGCTCCGACTTCGACAAGGAGGGAGCGCCTCCCAGCCCGCCCATCCTCGGCGGCCTGCTGCTGGTGGCCGCGACCCTCGTCGCCTCGCTCTCGTTCTGCGAAATGAACGGCTACGTGGTCTCCACGCTGGTCATCCTGGTCGCCTACGCCTCGGTGGGGACGGTGGACGACGTGGCGAAGATCCGCACCAAGAGGCGGATCAGGCTGGGACAGGCCACCGCCGCGAGCTACCAGGCCAAGGCCGACGGCATCGGCGCCACCACGCGCCTCTTCCTCTACTTCGCCTTCAGCCTGCTGGTCGCCTTCTGCGCCTACAAGTTCATCCCCGAGCTCCGCGGCAACCTCACCGTCCCCTTCGTGAAGCCGGAGCTCTGGCACCCCTACCTCCCCAACTGGATCTTCGTCCCCTTCATCAGCTTCGTCATCACCGCCATGGCCAACGGGACCAACTTCACCGACGGCCTCGACAGCCTGGTGGCGGTGCCGATCGTCACCTGCGCCGCCTTCGTGGGGATCATCGCCTACGTCTCGGGCAACGCGACCTTCGCGAACTACCTCCACATCCCCTACCTCCCCGGCGTGGACGAGCTCTTCCCGCTGGCCTCCGCCATCGTCGGCACGCAGATCGCCTGGCTCTGGTACAACTGCCCGCCGGCGCAGATCTACATGGGCGACGCCGGCTCCATCGGCTTCGGCGGCGCGCTGGGGCTGATGTTCGTCCTGGTGCAGGCCGGGCTCTTCCTCCCCATCGTCGGAATCGTCGTCATCGCCGAGGCCTTCTCGGTGGTGATGCAGATCGGCTGGTTCAAGCTCTCCGGCGGCAAGCGGATTTTCCTCTGCGCGCCGCTCCACCACCACTACCAGCTGAAGTGGAAGACGATGTTCCCCAGCAAGCCGCTGCTCAACTCGAAGATCGCCTGGCGCATGCACATCGTCTCCGTCTTCGCGCTGATCATCGGGCTGACGCTCTTCTTCAAGGTGCGGTGATGGAGCTTCCCGCCGCGATCGCCGAGACGCTGCGCAGGTACGGCCAGACGCATCTGGTCGCCGGATGGAACTCGCTCGAGGAGAGCGAGCGCGAGCAGCTGCTCTCCGAGCTGGAGTCGGTGGACTTCGCGCAGATCGTCGCGCTGCACGCCCGCCGCCGCGAGCCCGCGGGGGCGCTGGCCTCGAAGGAGCTGCGCCCGCTGGACTTCCTCCCCCTGGCCCACCAGACCGCGGCGGCCCGCGCCCGCTGGGAGGAGCTGGCCGAGCCGGCCTTCCGCAACGGCGAGGTGGCCGCGCTGCTGGTGGCCGGCGGACAGGGGACGCGCCTGGGCCACAACGGGCCCAAGGGCAGCTTCGACTTCGGGCTCCCCTCGGGCAAGACCCTCTTCGAGCTGCAGGCGCAGCGGCTGCTCCACCTGGGGCGCCGCTACGGCAGGGCGATTCCCTGGCTGGTGATGACCAGCCAGCTGAACGACGCCGACACCCGCTCCTTCTTCGCCGAACACGGCTTCTTCGGGCTGGAGGAGAAGGACGTCTTCTTCTTCTCGCAGGGGCAGCTGCCCGCCATCGACGAGGAGGGGAAGCTCCTTCTCGAGACGCCCTGCCAGCTCGCGCTCGTGCCCGACGGCAACGGCGGCGTCTTCCGCGCGCTCGAACGCTCCGGCGGGCTGGAGTTCCTGAAGGAACGCGGCGTGAAGAGCCTCTTCCTCTACAGCGTGGACAACGCGATCGTCCGCGTCTGCGACCCGATGCTGATCGGCTTCCACCTCAAGAACCGCCGCGCGGTCACCTGCCCCGTGGTGCGCAAGGCGAACGCCGCGGAACGGGTGGGGATCTTCGTGGAGACCGACGAGGGCTCCTGCGTGGCCGAATACTCCGACATCTCCGAGGAGATGCGCAACGCGAAGAACGTGATGGGCCAGCTCCTCTACGACGGGGCCAACCTGGCGATCCACGTGCTCGACGTCTCGGTGGCCGAAAGCGCCGCGCGCGAAAGCCTCCCCTACCACGCCGCCTTCAAGCGGGTCCCCTGGTGCCGCCCCGACGGCGCGATCGTCCTCCCCGAAAAGGAGAACGCCTGGAAGTTCGAGCAGTTCATGTTCGACGTCTTCCCGCGGTTCGGCCACATGGCGGCCATCGAGGTGGAGCGGTCCGACTGGTTCGCGCCCATCAAGAACTCCTCGGGCAACGACTCCCCCGAAAGCGCGCTGCGCATGCTGCTCGAGCTCCACGCCCGGTGGCTGGAGAAGGCCGGGCTGCTCCAGCCCGACGACCCGCGCGCCTTCGAGATCTCGCCGCTCTGCAGCTACGCGGGCGAAGGGCTGAAGGGGAAGAAGCTCGAGGACCTCGTCGCCTCGGGCGACCTGATCCAGGCCTGATTTTCCGGATTTTCCCTCAGCGCGGCAGCGCGGAGAGGTTCTCGCGCATGATCGCCCCCTGCGAAGGCGACAGCGTCGGCGTTCCGTCGCTCTCGACGATGTAGGGGAACATGAGGTTGTTGTAGTCCGGGCAGCTCGATTCGTCCATGGCGAGGCCGATCAGATCCGGCCGGACGACCTTTTCGTAGCGCAGCGGGAGAAGGCGCTTCGACGCGGTCCCGTAAGCGCGCGACGAGGCGGAGGCGGAGGCGATCCCCGCGTCGCAGAGGGGGTCGAACGGCGTGTCGGAGAGGCCGTCCTCGTGGATCGAGAAGTCGTGGAAGACGAGGCGGTCCTCCCAGGTGACCGTGGTGTGGCGCAGCCCGAGGAAGTGGCCCGTTTCGTGGCTGATGGCCTTGGCGATCTCCGCGATGGTGTTGTCGACCATGGCGCCGGAGGAGGAGGTCGTCCGGACGCCGACGACGACGGTGGCGTTCGTCCCGCCGACGAGCGAATAGCCGGGCATCGGCGAGATCCCCACGCAGCCGGGGTCGTCGATCGACTCCACGACGATCACGTCGAGCGCGCCGTTCAGCGGTTCGCTCCACCCCCGCGCCAGCTCGTCGGCGTCGAGCATCAGGTGGGTTCCGTTGTACCAGTGGACCGCCCAGGAGCCGACGTCGAAGTAGACCTCGACGCTGTCGACCAGTTCCTTCGCGTAGGCCGCCACGGGGTGGGCGGAGCCGCGCGACCGCCCCGCGAGCGAGACGTTCACCGCGGCGTCGGCGTAGAGCGAGTCCATGGCCTCGCTCAGCCGCTCGGCGAAGAAGCGCTGCGCGCTGTCGGTGGAGTAGCCGGTCAGCTTTCCCAGGAAGACGAGGTTGAGGTCGAGCGCGGCGGGATAGGTCCCGGCGGCGCCGTAGCGGACCGCGCGGGGCTTCGGCGCGGGCTTCCTCCCGTTCTCCACGCTGAGCGCGAAGAACCAGGACTGCAGCGACGACCCGCCGTCGAACTCGAACCGGCAGACCTTCCCGTCGCAGACGCCCTCGTTGACGCGCGGCGAGGTGTAGACCTTCCGCCCGACCGACTGGAACCGGTTGAGCTCCATTTCGGCCTCGGAGCTCTCCACCTCGAGGACGTAGTGCACGCCCGGGTTGGTCCAGGCGAAGACGCCCGATCCCAGATGGGCCAGGAGCGTGTCGCCGGGCATCGAGTCGTTGGGAATCAGCTGGAGGAGGACGGCGTCGGACTTCTCGACCAGGGAGCGGACCAGCTCGTAGCGCCATTTCTCCGAGGAAGACGAGGAGGAGGACATGTCGGGCGAGCAGCCCAGGAACGCCGCCGCGCAGAGCGCGAACGTCAAAAACAATACTATTTTTGACCTGAACTGCGGGGTGGAAGGAAGCGTCCTCATCACCTCTTCAATATACCCAATTCCGCTTCTCTTTTCCTTTCTGGGAAGCCTCTCGGTCCACCTTCTCCTCGGCGCGGAGACCGCCGCGGGGACGGCCCTCCTCTTCGCCGCCTGCTCCGCGCTGGCGGCCGGATCGCTCTTCGCGCCGCTCCGGCGGAGCCGCGCATGGCTTTTGCTCGGCATGGCCGCATTGCTTTTGCGCGCGGCGGAGCCGGCCCCCGACGAGGCGCGCTTCTGGCGCGCCGAGGAGGGGCGCGCCGAGCCCGCGACGGCCGCGGACGTCCGGACGAACGCCTTCGGGAAGCGCGAGCTGGCGGCGGCGTTCGCGGACGGGACGCGGCTGCTGCGCGCGGGCGAAGGCGCGGAGCTCCCCCGGCCCGGCGACCGGATCCTCGTCTCGTGGCGCTGCCCGGCCCTCGACCCCGGGTCGTACCGCGACCGGGCCTTCGCGAAGCGGGCGGCCCGCGGCTCGGCTCCCAGGCGCGGGACGCTGCTGGCGTGGGAGCCCGACCCCTCCCCGCGCGGCCTCCCCGGGCGCCTCGCCGCGGAAAAGATCCGCTTGCGCGCCAATGTCGTCTCCGCCTCGCTCGGCGCGCTCTCCCGCCGCATGGGGCCCGCCGAGGCCGGGGCCGGCCTGGCGGTCCTCCTCGGCGAGCGCGCCTCGCTCGACGAAGGGCTCTCGCGCGACCTGCGCGACGCGGGGCTCTTCCACCTCTTCGCCATCTCGGGCATGCACCTCGCGCTCCTCTCGGGGCTCCTGCTCGTCCTGCTCCGCGCCTGCGGGCTGGGGGCGAAGTGGAGCTCCGCCTGGCTCGTCCTCCTCCTGGTCGCCTACGGCTTCCTCTGCGGGTTCCCCGTTTCGGTCCGGCGCGCGGTCGTCATGGCCTCCGTGGCGCTCGCCGGCCCCTGGTTCGCGCGGCAGGCAAATCCCCTCCAGTCGCTCCTCCTCGCAGCCTGGCTCCTGCTGCTGGCCTCGCCGGAGGATTTCGGGGGCGCGGCCTTCCTCCTCTCCTTCGGCGCCACGGCGGGAATCGTCCTCTGGAACGGCGGACCGGCGGCCTCGGCGATCCTCCCCGACAACCCGCTCGTCTCCCCGCTCAAGGTCTCTCTCGCCGCCTCGGCCGCCACGCTGCCCGTCCTCGCCACCCTCTTCCACCAGGCGAACCCCTGGACGCTCGCGGCGAACCTCCCCGCCTGCCCGCTGATGGCGCTCTTCTTCGGCTCCTGCCTGGGGGCCCTGGTCTGCGATCCGGTCTGGAGCTGGGGCGCGGACGCCTTCGGAGGGGCGGCCACCTGCATCTGCCGGCTCCTCTCGCTGATCGCCTCGCTGACGGCGCGGGCCCCGGGCGGCCGGAGCCCCGTGGAGGGGTGGTCCCTTCCCGCGATCCTGCTCTGGTACGCCGTCGTATTCACGCTCCCCCGCTGGAAGCGGTCGCGCCCCCTGCGGCGCACCGGGCTGGTCGCCGCGCTGCTCCTCTCGTTCCTCTGGG
>CADBQJ010000259.1 GCA_902796785.1 Fibrobacter succinogenes | reverse complement strand
GCCGGACGGCGCGCCGGAGGAGGAATCCGCGCCGGCGCCGGCTTCCGGCCCGGGACCGGGTTCCGATCCGGGAGCGGTTCCCGGTCCGGGAGCGGTTTCCGATCCGGGGGCGGCGCCCCGCGCCGAGTCCGAAGCGGCGCGAGCGGCCGCCTCCGCTTCGGACTCGGCGCGCTCCTGGTCGCGGACCAGCGAGTCGATCCGGCGCGGCAGCAGGATGTTCTGCTCCCGGATCAGCGAGTCGCTCCGGACCGAGGCGTCGGTGGTGTTGAAGAAGGTCTTGGAGAAGGCCGGCGCGCAGAGAAGCAGTGCCGGAAGGGCCGCGAGGAGGAGAGTCCTTCCCGCCGGGCGCATCACTTCCCCGGACGGGGGAAGCGGGTGACGTCGAAACAGCGCCGCGCGGCGTCGTCCCAGGTGATCTCCCCCCTGCTGGCCATGTCGAAAAGCGCGTCGTCGACCGCCGTCATCTGCGGCGTCATCTCGGAGACGTTCGCGAGCACCTTCGCGCGGAAGGCCTCCATCCCCTCGCCCTCGAGCAGGCTGCCGTTCAGCCCTTCGGCCGTCTCGGCGTTCTCCTCGCCCGAGATCCCGCCGCCGAAGGCCGTGGCCTGGAGCGCGGAGTCCATCTCCACCGCGTCGGCGTTCAGCATCCCGTCGGCCGCGGCCGTGGACTGCAGCTGCGCGTCCAGCGCCACGCCGAGCCCGTCGTCGGGAATCACCTGCGGGCGCGACGCGGCCTCCTTGGCGGCCTGCTGCGCCTGGTACTTGCGGAGGAAATCGCACAATTTGGCGTAGATTTCGGGTTTGAGGATCCCGGCCTCCACCAGCACCTGGCCGATGTCCGTCGCGGGAGTGACGTCCTTCATCGCCTCGATCAGGACCTCGCGCGAAGCGAGCTTGTTCGAGAGCAGGACGCGGGCCATCAAATTGTTGTCGAAAGTCGCCATGCCTTAAAATCTACATCGTCCGCCCCCGCCCAAATGGGTTATTTTTGACGAGGGAGGTCGCGTGAACCACGGTCGTCGCACATTCGCCCCTCGCATGGTCGTCGCCGCTCTCGCGGCAGCCGCGGGCCTCGCCTTCGCCCAGATGGGCGGCAACCAGATGATGGTCCTCAAGCTGATCGACCAGGCGCTCCGCTCCCGGGCCCCGGCCTCCTACCAGGTCCGCCCCCACACCACCGGCGCGCTGGCCGAGGCCTCCGTCAAGCAGATCCCCCGCGCCATGCAGGTCACCCTCCACAACATGCGCGCCCCCGAAGGCGGCGTCTTCTCGAGCGCCTCGGTGCTCGAGGTGGTGCTGCGCGACGGCGACTACCCGCTCAACCTCACCGGCGCGCGCGGCCTGGAGATCAACGCCGACATCCCCGAGGGGGCCCAGCTGCGGATGATGCTCCTGCCCGAGCTGGGAACCTCCTACGGCGCCTGCAGCGCCCAGTTCACCGGCGTGGGCAACGCCATCTACACCGTCCCGTTCGTCAACCTGCGCGACTGCTGGACCGAAGGCGAGTTCGACCCCTCGCGCGTCTCCGCGATGCACATCATCAACGAGACCGAGGGACAGTCGATCACCTTCCGGATCCGGGTGATCGGCCTGCGCATCTGAACGGAAGGCCGATGGACGGTTCCTCCCTCGAACGCCGCCTCCGCGTCAGGATCAAGGGCGCGGTCCACCGCTTCGCCGCCGTCGTCCCGCCCGGGTTCGAACGCGCCGCCATGGCCGAGCTGGAGGCCTGCGGAATCTCCGACTTCGACGCGCCCGCGAAGGGGCTGGTCTTCTGGCAGGGGAAGATCGAGAGCTTCTGGACCGCCCACGCGATCGCCCGCCTTCCCGCCTCGATCCGCTGGCAGGTCGCCGAGTTCGGCGCCACCGGTTTCGCGGAGCTGCGCCGCAAGTGCGAGCGGGTCGAGTGGGAGCTCTTCCTTCCCGAAGGCGCCCCCGTCAGGCTCTCCGTCGCCTCCGACTCCAGCCGCCTCTGGCACGAGGGGGCCATCGCCGAGGAGATCGAACGAGCCCTGGCCGCGGGCGGCCACGCCGTCGGCGACGAGGGGACCTCGCTCTTCGCGCGGATGGAGCGCGACCGCTGCGCGCTCTGGCTCGAAGGCGACCCGGAGCCGCTCTACCGTCGCGGGCTGGACAAGCGGGTGGCCGCGGCGCCGCTGCGCGACAACCTCGCCTGGGGGCTTCTGCTCGAAAGCGGGATCGGCTCGGTCTCGCGCCTTTGCGACCCGATGTGCGGCTCGGGCAGCTTCTCGCTCGAGGCCTTCCTCGCCTCCTCCGGCGCCCATCCCGCCAAAACGCGCCGCTTCGACTTCGAGCGCTGGCCCTCCACGCGCGAACGGGCCTGGGAGCACCTGCGCGCCCACCTTCCCGAACGCCATCCGCTCGCGCCGGAAAATCCCCGGATCGACTGCTCCGACCTCGACCCCGACGCGGTCTCGACGGCCCTGTCCAACTTCGCCGCGACCGGACTCCCCGGCGCGCCCGAGCCGCGCGTCGAGCAGTTCTTCGACCTGAAGCCCGAAGCCGCCGAGGGGCGCTCGCTCCTCGTCCTCAACCCGCCGTGGGGCAAGCGGATCGCCGAGCGCGACCTCCGGAAGCTCTACGCCGAGATCGGCCGCAAGATCGCCGCCGACTTCCGCTCCTGGGACTGGATGGTGCTGGCCCCGGGGCTCGAGGCGGAAAAGGCGCTCGGGCTCCGCTGGGAGCGGAAGCTGCTCTTCAGGAGCGGCGGCATCGGACTGGGCGCGCTCTTCGGGAGGGCCTAGCCCGTGGCCTGGTTCGCGGTCCTCTTCCTCGTCGCGATCGCCCTGATGGTCGGGCGCTGGTGGCATCTGCTCGCCGAGCTCGTCCCGAAGCGGGTTCGCGCGCCGGCGGGAATCCTCTTCGCGCTCCTTCCGCTGGCGCTGGTCGGCAACTTCGCGCTGCCCTCCGGCTGGCATCTCGTCCGCACGGCCGTCGGCGCCGTCGCCGCGCTCTGGATGTTCTGCGCCTCGCTCTTCGTCCCGCTCTGGATCTGCTGGGAGGCCGCGCGCCTGGCGCGCCGCCTGCTGAAGCGCCCGCCGCTCCCGCCCGCGGCCGCCGGACGGATCGGGCTCGGGCTGCTCCTCCTCTTCGCCGCGCTGGCCGCCTTCTCCTTCGTCAACGCCGTGCGCGCGCCCGACGTCGCCGAATACGAGTTCCGCGTCGACGGGAAGACGGAGCGGCCGCTGCGCGTCGCCTTCTTCTCCGACCTCCACTTCGACGCGCTCTACCTCCCCGGCCAGACCGAACGGCTGGCGGACGCGATCGAGGCGCTCGCGCCCGACGCCGTCCTCTTCGGCGGCGACCTCTCCGACGCCGACACGCTCCTCCTCTCCGGGCGCGGACTGGGCGACGCGCTGCGGCGGATCGCTCCTCCGCTCGGGATCTGGGCGACCACGGGCAACCACGAGGCCTACCTCGGCCGCGCGCACGAAGTGCAGGTCTGGGCGGAGAACCGCGGCTGGCGCTGGCTGCGCGACTCCACCGCCTGCGTCGGGGGCGCCTTCTGCGTCACCGGGCGGACCGACCCGCAGGTCGCGCGGCGGACCGGGACGCCCCCCGCCGATCTCGCCTCGCTTCGCCCCGACTCCGCGAACGCCTCGCTGCCGTGGATCGTGCTGGACCACCAGCCGCAGCTCGGCCAGCGCGAAGCGGTCGAGGCCGGCGCGGACCTCGTCCTCTCGGGCCACACCCACGACGGGCAGCAGTTCCCCTGGAACCTCGTGGTGAAGGCGATCTACGAAAACCCGCACGGCGCGGTCGTCTACGGCAAAAACGGCCATCACGGCATGGCCGTCACCTCCAGCGGCTTCGGCACCTGGGGCATGCCCTTCCGGCTCGCCACCTCG
>CADBQJ010000258.1 GCA_902796785.1 Fibrobacter succinogenes | reverse complement strand
GGCGCCGAGACCACGCTCTACGCCTTCAGCCTCGTCGACCCCGCCATGAAGCTGGCCTTCGACCCCTCGCAGGAGGGCGGCCTCTTCGCCGCGAAGATCGAGCCCGTCAGGCTCGACACCGCCGGCTATCCCGAACGGCTGGTCGAATCGAAGAAGGGGATCCCCGGCTACCGGATCCGCCTGAAGGTCGACCCGAAGGCCTGGCCCGCCGGCCGGCAGTCGCTCGGCGCGCTCGGCCGGTTCACCTCGCCGCAGTTCCCCAAGGCGACCATCGAGTTCTACGCCGTCGGCTACCGCAAGAAGTAGCCCGCGTCGCGCGGGACTTCGGACGGGGAGGGCGCGGCCCTCTCCGCGTTTTTTTTCTCAGAAGAGGATCGGGTAGAGAAGCAGGAACTCGCGGCGATGCGAGGGATAGAGCCGCACCGCCGGCGCCGGCAGCTTCCAGAGGTTCGCGTAGCGCACCACCCGCTTCAGCAGGTGGCTCTCCGGCTTGAAGATCTCCTGCAGGTCCCAGTCGAGCGCGACGTAGAACTCGCGTTCGCCGTCGGCGCGCACGGCGACGGCCGCGTCGTCGATCGAGAAGCCGAAGGCCAGGCAAAGCCAGTCCGGCCAGAACCGCGCCGCGCCCTTCGGGAGCGCGCGCTCCACGCGCCACGAGGCCCAGAAGGTCCAGTTGACGTAGTCGTCGGTGAAGACGTTCGACGACGACCCGCCGCGCTCCCAGTAGGTGTTCGAGTTGAGCCAGTAGCTCGCCTTGAACTCCAGCGCCGCCAGCGGCGACCAGAGATCCTGCATCCAGGGCCAGAAGCCGCCCGCGGTGCCCGAGAGGACGTCGACGACCGAGAAGCCCCATTCGGGGGCGTAGCCGTCCTTCACGTCGATCGCCACGTGGGTGAGGAAGGCGCTCAGGCCGGCCAGCCCGCGCGCGGCGTGGTGCGAGAAGCCCGACCAGGTGTAGCCGTCGTAGAAGAACTCGCCCATCAGCTGCCCCGAATAGGCGTGGCCGCCCTTGTCGAGGTTCATGGCGTAGTCGAAGTCGTTCGAGAAGTGGAAGTCGCCGTCGCTCTCGTCCCACCACCCCTTCGCGAAGACCAGCCCGTAGGCGGCGCCGTAGGTGCCCAGGATCAGCCCGCCGAAGACGGCGGTGCGCCAGGGGCTGACGACGGGCGACCGGCTCCAGAAGGAGACGGCGGGCGTCCCGGCGGATTCGGCGCGGAGGGCGGAATCGCTCTGCGCGACGGTCTCGGCGGGTTCGGCGGGCGCGGCGGGCGCGGCAGGAGCGGGCTCGGCCGGAGCGGCGGATTCGACGGCGGCGGAATCTCCGGAAACGGAGGCGGCTGCCGGCGCCTCCTGCGCGAAGAGCGCGACCGCGCCCAGCGCGACGAGGAGAGCGGTAAGCCGCCGCATGGGCCCTCGCCTAGACCCCTTCGGCCTTGGGATTGCGCTTCATCAGCGCCTGGAGTTCCGTGCGCGGGTCGCCGCCCTCGTAGAGCATCTTGTAGACCGCTTCGGTGATGGGCATCTCCACTTCGTGCTTCAGCGCGAGCTGGTGGCCGCTCAGCGCGGTGGGGACCCCTTCGGCGACCATCGTCATGCCGCCCAGCACCTCCGCGAGCGGACGGCCCTTGCCGAGCTCCTCGCCCACGTAGCGGTTGCGGCTGTGCCTGCTGATGCAGGTGGTGATGAGGTCGCCCATGCCCGCCAGGCCGGCGAAGGTGCGCACCTGCCCGCCCAGCTTTTCGCCCAGTCGGCTGATCTCAGCCAGGCCGCGGGTGAGCAGCGCCCCCTTGGTGTTGTCGCCCAGGCCCAGGCCGTCGGCGATGCCGGTGGCGATGGCGATCACGTTCTTCAGCGCGCCGCACATCTCCACGCCCACCACGTCGGTGGAGGTGTAGACGCGGAACTTGTCGGTGAGGAAGACCTCCTGCAGCCGCTGCGCGGCGCGGAGGCTCGCCGAGGCGACCACGACGGTCGTCGGGATGAAGCGCGCCACCTCCTCGGCGTGGCTCGGGCCCGAAAGCACGGCCAGGCGCGAGCGGGTCAGCCAGGGGATCTCCTTCAGGAGGATCTGGCTCATGCGCAGCAGCGAATCCTGCTCGATCCCCTTGGTGAGCGAGACCACCAGCGGGCGCTCCTCGAGCTCGACCTGCCCCAGCGCCTTCGCGGAGGAGCGGATCACGCCGGAGGGGACGGCAACCACGACCACTTCCGCGCCCTTGAGGACCTGCGGGAGGTTCGTGGAGAACTTCCACTCCTGCGGGACGGTCACGCCCTTGAGCGTGCGGTCGTCCGTGCGCGTGTCGCGCAGGCTCTGCGCCTGCTCCTTGAACGGAGTGTAGTAGTGGAGCTGGTGGCCGTTGGAATGGAGCACGAAGCCGATTCCGAGCCCCCAGCTTCCGCATCCGATGATCGCGACTTTCATTTGGATTCCCCTTTGGTTTCGGGAGCCTTGGCCTTTTCGCCGAAGCGCGACTCCGTGCCGGCGCGCAGGCGCTTGATGTTGGAGCGGTGCTTCGCGAGAACGAAGAGGGCGACCAGGACCGCCATCCCGGCCAGGCTCGCGTCGTGGACGAGGTCGTCCCCCGTCGCGGCCCCGAAGACGAGGGCGCCCGCGAGGACCCAGGTTCCGACGATGCTCCCGAGCGAGACGTAGCGCGTGGCGAGGACGACGGCCAGGAAGACCGCGAAGGCCAGAAGCGCCTCGACCGGGGCGAGGACGAGGAAGACGCCCAGCGCGGCCAGGACGCCCTTGCCGCCGCGGAAGCCCGCGAAGCAGGTGAAGGAGTGGCCGACCACCGCCAGCACGCCGGCGACGAGCGGAACCCAGCTCTGCCCGGGGCAGAGCCGCATGGCCAGATACGGCGCGAGCATCCCCTTGCCGAGGTCGACGACCGCGACGGGCGCGGCGGCCTTCCACCCCAGCACGCGGATGGTGTTGGTCAGCCCGGCGTTCTTCGAGCCGTGTTCGCGGATGTCGATGCCGCCGATCAGGCGGCAGAACCAGACGGCGGAGGGGATCGACCCCAGCAGGTAGGCCGCGGCGAGCGCGATCGCGATGTTCATTCGTCAAGCTCCTCTTCCGGCGCGGCCGCGGGCGCCTCCGGAACGACGGCGTTCGGGCCGAACTCGTCGTCCTTGCGCAGATGGATCTCCCGGTCGAAGTTCAGCTTGACGGGAGCGCCGGTCAGCTCGAACCGCTGGCGCAGGCGGCGCGTGAAATAGCGTTTCCAGTGGTCGTCGACCAGCTCGGGCTGGGTGCACTCCACGGCGACCACGACGGGCTCGATCAGGATCTGGCAGGCGCGGCGCATCAGCACCGGCTTGCTGTGGCGGTCGGGGTGGGCGTTCTCGGCCACCGCGCGCTCGAAGACCTCCACCAGGGCGTCGCGCCCCAGCACGCGGCGCATGTTGTCGCGCACCTGCGCGATCGTGTCCAGCAGGCGCGAGACGCGCTGGCCGGTCAGCGCCGAGACCGAGAAGAGCGGCATGTCCTCGAGCTCGTTGTACTTCGCGAGCAGGTCGCGCGTCATGTGGTCCCAGGTCTTGTCGCCCTTCTCCACCAGGTCCCACTTGTTGAAGAGGACGATGAGCCCGCGGTCGTTGGCGACGATCTGGCGGATGATGCGCAGGTCCTGCTCCCCGATCCCCGCGACGGCGTCGACCATCACCACGCAGACCTGGCTGCGGCGGATCGCCTCGAGCGAGCGCATGTTCGAGAAGTACTCCACCTCGTCGGAGATCTTCGCCTTCTTGCGGAGCCCCGCGGTGTCGGTCAGAACGAAGGTCTTCCCCTTCCACTTCAGCGCGCAGTCGATGGAGTCGCGCGTGGTGCCGGGGATGTCGGAGACCACGGTGCGGTCCTCGCCGACGAGCCGGTTGACCAGGGTGGACTTGCCCGCGTTGGGCTTGCCCAGGATCGCCACGCGGACGGCGTCGTCGGAGCGCTCGGCGCTGGACTCGCCCGGCCGGTCGCCGTCGCTCCAGGCGTCCGCGGGCACCAGCTCGATGACGCGGCTGAGGAGGTTCCCCACTTCGTAGCCGGTGACGGCGGAGACCATGAAGGGCTCGCCGAAGCCGAGCTTGAGGAAGTCCCACGCCTCGAGGCGCGTGTCGGGGTTTTCGCTCTTGTTGACCACGAGGACCACGGGACGGTCGGCGCCGCGCAGCACCTTGGCGAAGCGCATGTCGAGCTCGGTGAGCCCGACGATGCCGTCCACGAGGAAGAGGACCACGGAGGCCTCGTCCACGGCCGCGGAGATCTGCGCGCGGACGCTGCCGGCCAGCGGGTCGATCCCCTCGTCGGGCAGGTACCCGCCCGTGTCGACGAGCGTGAAGCGGCGGGAGTCCCAGGAGACGTCCTGGAAGTGGCGGTCGCGGGTCACGCCCTCGCGGTCGGAGACCACCGCGGCGCGGCGTCCCAGGATGCGGTTGAACAGGGAGGACTTGCCGACGTTCGGCCGGCCGACGATCACGATTTTGGGAAGATTTCGCACGTCCCCGAAAATAGAAAACGTCGGCCTCTAAGCCGATTTCAGCGGACCTGGAAGCTGCCCGCGAAGGATTCGGCCTGCTCGTTGAGACGGGCGGCGGCGGCGCGCTTGAAGGCGCAGATGCGGCGGTTCAGCTCGAGGAGACGGGGGCTGTCCGAGTGTTCCAGGAGGCAGTTGGCGCCGCAGAGGGCGACGGCGACGGGGAACAGGGGGATCATCAGCAACAGAAGGAACGGGGCGAAGCACTTGACGGCGACAACCTTGACCACTTCCATTTTCGGACCTTTTGCGGTTTCCCGCAATTCTCTCGCGCCGATCCGGCGCGGCCCCGATTACGCGGGGGCGGCCCAAGTGTAGAAAAAGTTCCCCGAATCGTAAAGGGTCGTTTATGTTTTTTCGCGCCATTTTTCCATGCTCTTTTTCCCCGTTTCCGGGGCCTATTTCCGCAGGGCGACGGTCTGGTCGATGGCGCGGTACTGGAGCGCCTCCGCCAGGTGCGCCGGCGCCACCTCCGGCGACTCCTCGAGGTCGGCGATCGTCCGCGAGACGCGCAGGATCCGCTCCCAGACGCGCGCGGAGAGCCCCCACCGGTCCGAGGCGCGGCGCAGCAGCCGCTTCGCCTCGGGCCCCAGCGCGCAGGCTTCGCGGAGCGGGTCGCCGCCCAGCCGGGCGTTGACGCCGCGCGACGCGTCGAGCCCGTACTTCGCGCACCGCGCGGCCTGCATGCGCCGCGCGGCGAGCACGCGCGCCCGGACCGCCGCGCTCGGCTCGCCCGGGGCCTCGGACTCCAGCTCGTCGAGGGAGAGCGCCGGGGCCTCCACCTGGAGGTCGATCCGGTCGAGCAGCGGCCCCGAAAGGCGCGACTGGTAGCGCCGGATCTCGCGCTCGGTGCAACGGCACTCACGGCGCGCGTCGCCCAGGAAGCCGCACGGGCAGGGGTTCATGGTCCCGCCGAGGATGAAGCGCGCCGGGAACCGGACGGAGCTGCCCGCGCGCACCAGGGCGATCTCGCCCGTCTCCAGCGGCTGCCGGAGGGTCTCCAGCACCACGCGCTGGAACTCGGGCAGCTCGTCGAGGAAGAGGACGCCGTTGTGGGCCAGCGAGGCCTCGCCCGGGCGCGGGATGACGCCCCCGCCGATCAGCCCGGCGCACGAGACGGTGTGGTGCGGCGAGCGGAAGGGCCGTTCGGCCACCAGGCCGCCCGGCCCCAGCAGCCCGGCCACGCTGTGGATGCGCGTCGTCTCGAGCGCCTCCTCCTCGGAAAGCGGCGGCAGGATGCCCGGAAGCGAACGCGCGCCGAGGCTCTTCCCCGAGCCCGGCGGCCCCGAGACGAGGAACCCGTGCCCGCCCCCGGCGGCGATCTCCAGGACGCGCCGCCAGGCCCTCTGCCCGCGCAGCTGCGAGAAGTCGGGCGCGGGGGGCGGCCCGAAGCCCGCGGCGCCGCCGCCCTCCCCTCCGGGTTCGGGCGGCTCCTCGCGCAGGTCGGGCTCCTCCTCGCCGCGCAGCAGCGCGACCGCCTCGGCCAGCGACGAGACGGGATAGAGCTCGGGCATCTTCGCGATGTTCACCTCGCGCAGGTTGGCCCGCGGGAAGAGGATCCGGCGGCAGCCCATCCTGCGGGCGAGAAGGGCGAGGGCCAGCGCGCCGCGCACCGGCCGGACCGACCCCTCCAGGGAGAGCTCGCCGCAGACCAGCGTCCCCTCCAGGCGCGGAAGCCGCGCCAGCTGCGACGACTCGATCAGGGCCAGGGCGATGGCCAGGTCGAAGAGCGCGCCCTCCTTCCGCAAGTCGGCGGGGGCCAGCGAGACCACGATCCTGCGGCTGGGCAGCACGAAACCGCACCGCCTCATCGCCGCGACCACCCGCTCCCGCGATTCGCGGACCGCGGAGTCGGGCAGCCCGACGAGCGTGTATCCGGGCAGTCCCTGCGCGCAATCCACTTCAACCTGCACTTCGCGCGCTTCGACGCCCCACAACGTTCCGCTGATCACGCAACTCATCGCCGGCCTCCGCCGAAAGGGAAAAAGGAAAAAAGGAGCCTCCCCCGTTCGGGGGAGGTTTCGCCCCGCGGCGCCCTGGTCCTTCCATGTGGAACTGCAGGGATCGACAAAACGTGGAACCGGACGGCTTCGGGCGCCGCGGGGAGAGCCGGTCGCTAGGCGGTTTCCGCCAGCTTGTATTCGTCCAGCACGGCCTTCTCGATGGCCGCGCGCAGGTCGCCGGTCACCGGGTGGAAGATCTGCCTGTAGTCCTCGCCCTTGTAGGAGGGGTCGTTGGGATAGCTGACGAAGAGCCCCTTGGCGCCGTCGTAGACGCGCAGCCCGGTCAGCTGCAGCTGGTCCGCCAGGACGATGCGCGCCATGGCGCGGAGCTTGCCCTTGGGCTCCTTGATGGGGTAGATCTGGACGTTGGTGACTTCGAGTGTCTGAGACATGTTGGCTCCTTTGCGATGCCGGTGTCGCCGGGCGCCATGCCCGGTCGTCCTCCTTTACGCAAAAGCCGTGCCAAAAACGGCCAATCGGGCGCGAAGCCCCGTGGTCATTGGGCCGCGGGCCGATTCGGCCTCCTCGCGGAAGGGGCGGAATCTTCCCGAAACCGCCCAATTTCGCCCAAAACCGCCCAATCGTGGCCGGATTGTGTTATCTTAAGTAGATTGAACGCATCAACCCCGGAGGCCCGCGATGTCCGCACCGAACCATCTCGTTTTCAAACCGGGCCCGTTCTTCCGCACCAGCCGCGCGGAACCCCGCGTCCGGGAAGCCAGGCCCCGCCAGCGCCACGAAGCGCCCCGCGAATGCGAGCAGTGCCACCGCGAGAGCGACGAGCTGACCCACCGCCGCGTCTCCGTGGTGACCCGCGACGACGGCGCCTCCTCCGTCGGCTACGAATACAAGTGGCTCTGCCCCGACTGCATTCCCCGCCGCAAGGAGGAGAAGATCGAGCCCAAGACCGAGGCCGAGCTCCGCTCCATCCTCCGCTCCGCGCGCAAGGGGCTGCGCTGAAGCCCCGGCGCCGGACTTTCTAGCTTTAGCCTCCGCCACCACGGAGGCTTTTTCCATGCGCCACGATTCCGACGACCGTTCCCGTCCCGTCCGCCCGCTCTTCCGCCAGCAGGGCGCGCCCGAAGGCGCCGCCCCCGAACGCTCCGGCGACGGCGAACGGCGCACCCGCTCCTGGTACGAATCGCGCCGCTCCGGCGACCGCCCCCCGCGCGGCGGCCGCCCCTTCCGGGCCGAGCGCCCCCGCGCCGAGGCCGGGTCCGACTCCCCCGAGGCCGCGCGCGACGCCGAGAACCTCCGCACCGGCCCCCACGCCGTCCAGGCGCTGCTGGAGGAACGGCCCGCGCAGGTCAACCGCCTTCTCTTCCTCCACAACTCCGGCAATCCCCGGCTCTACCAGCTCCAGGCCAAGGCCGAGGAGCTCCGCATCCCCTGCCAGCAGCTCCCCGAGGAGAAGCTGCGCCGCTACGCGCGCCACCACCAGGGCGTGGTGGCCCTCTGCCACGCGCGCGAACTGGACGCCTGGGACGACGTCCGCCGCAAGCTGGTCGACGCGAAGAGCGGCCTGGCGGTGGTCCTCGCCGGGCTGGAGGACCCGCACAACCTGGGCGCCTGCGCCCGGTCGGCGCTCGCGCTCGGCGCGCTGGCGATGCTGCTCCCCGCGCGCGGCGGATGCGGGCTGACCGAGACGGCCGTCCGCGCCTCCGCGGGCGCGCTCGAGCGGATCTCCGTCTGCCGCCCGCCCGTGCTCGACAAGGCGATCCTGGAGCTCAAGGAGAGCGGCTGGCGCGTCGTGCGCCTCTGGGAAGGGGCGGAGCGGAAGCTCCACGAGCTCCCTCCGGCCGACAAGACCCTGCTGGTCGTCGGCGGCGAGGAGGAGGGGGTCCCCTCCTACCTCCGCAAGGTGAGCGACGTGGCCGCCAAGCTGCCGATGGCCGCCGAGGCCAACTCCTACAACGCCTCCGTGGCGCTCTCGCTGGCGCTCTACGAACTGGCGCGCGGCCAGGGCTTCCCGGCCGACTCCACGCCCGAGCAGGCCGCCGAGAGCGAACTGCGCGACCTCGCCCGCGACCTGGTCAAGTAGCGTAAATGGTCTAAATCCATTCTTTCGCGAATCTCATATAGCGTTCGCACAGATACTTTCCCAATCCATCAGGAAGATTGCTTCCCTTGACAGCCGGCCAGATATCGCCGTATGTCTTGAACGCAATTTGAAGCGAATCGGGAATCAATTGTGCTTCACACAAGGCATCACACAACTTCTCGTAGCATTCCTTATAGGCAACAAACTTTTCATGGCTCT
>CADBQJ010000257.1 GCA_902796785.1 Fibrobacter succinogenes | reverse complement strand
GCCTCCGCGGAACCGTCCGCCCGCGGAGGTTCCGCGGGGGCGGGCCAGGGCCGCGCGGACTCGGCCAGGCCGTCCGCGGGAGCCGATTCCCCGGGCGTCCAGTCCACGCGCCCGGCGAGCGCGTCGCGCAGGGCGCGGACCGTGATCTCGAACAGGCGGCTTTCGCGCGCGAACCGCACCTCGCGCTTGGCGGGATGGACGTTGACGTCCACGTCCTCGGCCGGGAGCGAGAAGAAGAGGACCGCCGCCGGGTTGCCGTGCAGCGCGGCCGTCCCCTGGGCGATCGCCTTGAAGAGCGCGGCGTTCCAGACGGGCCGCTTGTCGACGAAAAGGTACTGGTGGACGCGCCTGGCCCGCAGCGTCTCCTCGTTCCCGACGAATCCGGTGACGCGGACGCCGTCCTCCTCCCGGTCCACGGGGAGCAGGTTCCGGGCCAGCTCGGGGTCGAGGATCTCCTTGACGCGCAGCTCCGGGGTCCCGGGCCGCGCCAGCAGGAGGTCGCGCCCGCCCTGGCTCAGCCGGAAGGCGACGTCGGGGTTGGCCAGCGCGAGCCGCTGGAGGACGTCGAGGATCCGCGAGGTCTCGGCCGGGGCGCCGGCGAGGAACTTCGCCCGCACCGGCGCGTTGCAGAAGAGCGACTCCACCTCGACCGTGGTGCCGCGTTCCCGCGCGCATTCGCTCCGTTTGGGCTCCTCGCCCGGGACGAGGACGAGCCGCGCGCCCGCCTCGGCCTCCTCCACGCGGCTTTCGATCGTCATGCGCGAGACGGCGGCGATGGAGGCGAGGGCCTCCCCGCGGAACCCGTTGGTCCGCAGGCCGAAGAGCTCGGCGGCGCTTGAGATTTTCGAGGTGGTGTGGCGGAGGGCGCAGATGCCGATTCCCGAGGGGGAGATGCCGCAGCCGTCGTCGGAGACGCGGATCAGCTCCTTCCCGCCCTCCTCCAGCCGCACGGAGATCCGCCGGGCGCCGGCGTCGAGGGAGTTCTCCACCAGCTCCTTGACGACCGAGGCGGGGCGTTCGATCACCTCGCCCGCGGCGATCTGGTCGATGCAGTCGTCGGAGAGAAAATGGATTTCCGGGCTCACAATCCAAATATATTTACCTACGTGGATCTCAAAGCCGCCAATCCCCTCCTGATGGCCGACGAGTCGATCCCGGCCTTCCTCCGGGGCGACCTCTCGCCCGACGGGTCGATCTCCTTCAGCGTGCTCCGCTATCTCTACGCGGTCACGCTCCTCGTCATGAACCCCTCCCAGCTGCGCCGCTTCTGGGAGTCGCTCCCCCTGGAGCGCAACGGCGTCCGCCTGACCGAGCTGCAGAAGATCCAGCTGATCCTCGACGACCGGCAGACCGCGCCGCTCGCCTACCGCCTGCGCGTCTTCAACGCGCTCCGCCCCTTCTGCGAGGCGGAGAAGATCGACTTCGGCAAGGTGCTGGACGCCTACTACGTCGGGATCTTCCCCTGGCGCTTCCTCTCCGCCAAGGCCTGCATCGGCCTCTTCGGCGAGTCCTGGCCCGGGCTCTTCGCCGCCGAGGACCCGCGCCGCTTCCTTCTCGGGACCTGCGAGAAGATGGGCATCGGCGTCGACGTCCACAGCGTGCACGAGCTGGTCCACGAAGGGGAGGCGGAGGACGGCATGCGCGAGGCCTGGGTGATGCACGACCTCGACAACGCCACCGGCGAGCTCTTCGACTACCGCACCTGGTTCCTGCCGTGGGTGCAGCACATCCCCGAAATCTACGGCCTTCCGCCCTACGAGAGCGCCGAGCTGATGGTGGACGCGCGCCCCGTGGAGCGGCTCTTCCCGGAAGGGGAGGTCTCCGTCTCGGGCGAGACCGTCCTCTGGAAGGGCAAGCCGGTCGGGAAGCGCGTGGAGCTGGCCGCGCTGATGCGCGAATGGGGCCTCCCCGACCGCGATCCGCTCAACGGCCGCGCGAAGGCGACGCTCGTCCTGGACAGGCTTCCCCGCGGGGCGGCCGGGCGGCTGGAGCCCGGGCGCTGCTACGGCGCGCCGATCTACCTGACGCGCGTGCGCTACGCCCCGACGCGCGGGCTGGGGAAGGTCAACCCGATCCGCAAGCTGCTGGGCGGGCTGCTGGTCTCCGACCGGCGCATGCTCGACCGGCTCAACGCGCTCCACTCCGCCTACCTGCAGACGCTGGTCGCCAAGACCGAGGTGGTCTTCCACGCGATCGACGACTCGATCACCATCGACGGCGAGCACTTCATCCGCAACGTGCCCGCCAAGATCTTCCGCCGCGTGGTCCGCTCCTACCTGCTGGAGGGGCGCACGGTCTTCGAGAACCGCGAGTTCAAGCGCGACGCCGAGATCACGCTCGACGTCAGCAACCCCAACTTCGAGGGACGCCTGAACCGCCTGATGTCGAAGCTCGAGGAGCAGCATCCGGAGCTGCGGATCGTCCGCCGCAAGCGCGGCGAGTTCGTCTTCGTGCCCAAGTGCGCGATCGACTTCCACGAGGAGTGACCGCGCCCGCCGGCGGCGCCTAGGAGGCGGACCGCCCGAGGCGCAGGCGGTCCTCGCCGCCCACGAGCTCCCCGAGCTCCCGCACCAGCCCCCGCGTCACCTCCACGACGTGCTTTTCGTCGCGCAGGCTGTGCACGCGCCGCTTCCGCGGAATCGCGGCGTGGAAGACCACCTTCGCGCCGGGCGCGCCGCGCTCCGGGGCGCAGTCGTCCAGCAGCTCCGCGATCTCCTCGAGCGTGGAGGGGCCGATCGCGTCGAGGTCGAGGTCGACGTGCAGGCTGCGGGTCATCTTCGACATGACGCTCTCGAGCGACCAGGCGTCCTCGCCGACGAACTGGATCCGCGAGCGGTCGCCGCGGCCGTGCTCCAGGTAGCCCGAGACCAGCACGATGCTCTCCGCGCCCACGAGGTCCTGCACCCGGGCGTAGACGTCGGGCCAGAAGACCACCTCGACGCCGCCGTACTGGTCGGCCAGGCGGCCGGTGCCGAAGGGCTTGCCCTCGTTGGCCCCCTTCGTGCTGATCTTCGACTGCATCTTCTCGATCATCCCGCCCAGGTAGACCAGGTGGCGCCAGTCGTTGCGGCCGCGCTCGCTCCAGGGGAGGTTCTCGGGCCTGTCGGAGAAGGGCAGCCGGTTCAGGTTCTCGGGCAGCAGGTTCGACGAGGCGAAGCTGCGCAGCTCGAGCCGGTAGTTCTGCAGCGGGTGGCTGGAGACGAAGAGCCCGAGCATCGCCTTCTCCTTGGCGAGCAGCTCGAGCGAGCTCCACGGCACGGCCGACTCCAGCTGCGGGTCCTGCGCCTGCACGGCGTCGTCGGCGCCGAAGCCCCCGAAGAGGTTGACCTGCGCGCTCTCGCGCTCCTGCACGTAGCGCGTGGCGTGGTCGATGGCCTTGTCCACCGACGCGAACTGCTCGGCGCGCGTCCCGGGGAGGTTGTCGAAGGCGCCGGCCATGGCCAGGCTCTCCATCCCCTTCTTGTTGATGGCGCGCGCGGCGACCATGCGCCGGGCGAAGTCGAAGACGCTGCGGAAGGGGCCGTTCTTCTCGCGCTCGGCCACGATCAGCCTGCCCGCGTCGAGCCCCACGTTGCGGATGCCCGCCAGGCCGTAGTTCAGGCAGCCGTCCTTCACCGAGAACTGCGCGAGGTTCTTGTTGACGTCCGGCGGGATGACGCGGATGCCCATGTCGCGGCACTCCTGGATCAGCTCGGCCACGCGCTCGTTGGAGTTGATCTCGGAGGTGATGTTCGCCGCCATGTACTCGGCGGGGTAGTGGGCCTTGAGGAAGGCGGTCTGGAAGCCGACGAACCCGTAGGCGGCGGAGTGCGACTTGTTGAAGGCGTAGTTGGAGAAGGGGATCAGCACGTCCCACAGCTTCTCGGCCAGCTCGCGCGGGAAGCCGTTCTTCACCGCGCCGTCCTTGAAGGGGCCCTCGAACTTCTCCATCCCCTTCTTCTTGCTCATCGCGCGGCGCAGCTGGTCGGCGCCGCCCAGCGTGAAGCTCGAGAGCTTCTGCGCCAGGCGCATCACCTGCTCCTGGTAGACGATCACGCCGTAGGTCTCGCCCAGGATCGGCTCGAACTTCGGGTCGTAGCAGTCCACCGGCTCCCGGCCGTTCTTGCGGCTGATGTAGGTCGGGATCGAGTCCATCGGCCCGGGCCGGTAGAGCGCGTTCATGGCGATCAGCTCGAAGATGCTCGTGGGCTT
>CADBQJ010000256.1 GCA_902796785.1 Fibrobacter succinogenes | reverse complement strand
TGCCAGGCCTCCGACAACCGAATCCAGGGCGTCTGCCCCGACGGGTGGCACGTGCCCGGCAAGGACGAGTTCGAGTTCCTCTTCGACGCCGTGGGCGGCGCGGCGAATGCCGGGTCCGTGCTCGGGACGAACGACCTGTCGGGCGAAGACGCCTACGGCTTCTCGGCGCTCCCCGGCGGCGAAAGGGACGCCACCGGGCATTTCGTCACCGGCGGCTCCTACGCCTATTTCTGGACCAAGACCGCGAGAAGCCGCGAATCCGCCTGGACCATGCTCCTGAGGAACGACAACGCGGCCGCCACGCCGCTCGACAACTTCAAGAAGCGCGGCTACTCCGTGAGGTGTGTGAAGGACTGAATCAGGGATCAGGTCTCAGAATTAGTGGTCAGGTCTTAGGGATTAGGGATCAGTGCGTAGTATCGCCTTCGGCAATGAACGGAAAAGGGCTCCTTTCCGGAGCCCTTCTTTTTCAACTTGCGCGTAGCGGATCATTCCGCTAATCCCTGATCCCTGATCCCTAATCCCTGATCTTGGCGCAGAGCTCGTCCCAGTTGAGCCGTTCGCCCTTCCAGCGGTAGACGCGGTAGAGGCGGCGGGCCAGGTCGCAGCTGATTTCGTAGGGGATGGTGTTGTAGCGCGCGGCGATCTTCTCGAGCGGCAGCCCTTCGTCGGCGTCGATGAGCGCCACCGTGTCGCCGGCGGCCGCCTCGGGGAGATGCGAGACGTCGACCATGATGACGTCCATGCAGACGGTGCCGAGGATGGGGCAGTCGACCCCGCGGATCCGCACCGTGGCGCCGGGGGCGGGGGCGCGGCGGAAGCCGTCGCCGTAGCCGATGGCCACGAGGGCGACGCGCGAGTCCTTTTGCGCGGTCCAGCGCAGGCCGTAGGAGACCGAGTCGCCGGCCTTGACCAGGTGGACCATCCGGATGGTGGAGTACATGCGGAGCGCGGGGCGCAGCCCGAATTCGTCCACGGTCCGGCCGTCGAGCGGGGAGGCGCCGTAGGAGGCGAGCCCGGGGCGGGCCATCGTCACCACGTCCCAGTCCGGGAAGCGGAGCAGCCCGGAGGAGGCGGCCAGGTGGACCAGGCGCGGCCGTTCGGGCAGGGTGTCCACGGCGGCGCGGAACCGGCGGTACTGCTCCTCGGTGAAGTCGCTGGAGGGATCGTCGGCCACGGCCAGGTGGCTGTAGACGCCGTCGATCCTCGCGTGCTTCAGGGCGGCGAAGCGGCGGATGGAGGCGGCGTCGTCCCAGGGGAGGCCGAAGCGGTTCATCCCCGTGTTGATCTTGAGGTGGAAGGGGGCTGTCGCGCCCTTTTCCGCGAGGAAGCCGTCGAACCACTCCGCGAGCGCGGGATCCTCGATCGTGGGGACGACGTCGTGCTCGACGAAGAAGGGGAGTTCCTCCTTCGAGGCGGGGCCCAGCACCAGGATGGGCATGACCACGCCCCACTGGCGCAGCGCGATCGCCTCGAAGAGGTGGGCCGTGCCGAGCATCGTCGCCGCGCCGGAGCGCTGGCAGGCCATGGAGCAGGCCAGCGCGCCGTGGCCGTAGGCGTCGGCCTTCACGGGCAGCAGGATGTCCTTCAGCCCGGCGCTCGCCTTGAGCCGCTCCAGGTTCGACACGAGCGCGTCGAGGTCGATCTCGATCCAGTTCGGGCGCGGAATGGAGCTGAGCCCCTTCAGCGTCGGCAGTTCCCCGTTCACTCGGCGCCTACAGCAGTTCGGCGATCTGGACGGCGTTGAGCGCGGCGCCCTTGCGGATCTGGTCGCCGGTCAGCCAGAGGGTGCTGCCGTTGTCGTCGGCGATGTCCTTGCGGACGCGGCCCACGAAGACGTCGTCCTGGCCGGCGCTTTCGAGCGGCATCGGGTAGACGTAGTTCTGCGGGTCGTCCTTGAGCGTCACGCCCGGGGCCTTGCGCAGGGCCTCGCGGATCTCCTCGACCGAGAGCGGGCGTTCCGTCTGGAACCAGACCGATTCGGAGTGGGAGCGCAGCGAGCTGACGCGCACGCAGGTCGCGCTGGTCCGCACGTCGGAGTGCATGATCTTGCGCGTCTCGTTGTACATCTTCATCTCTTCCTTCGTGTAGTCGTTCTCCATCATCTTGTCGATCTGGGGAATGACGTTGTAGGCGAGCTGGAAGGGGAACTTGGAGATGTGCGTGGTC
This sequence comes from Fibrobacter succinogenes, assembly GCA_902796785.1. Classification (GTDB taxonomy): domain Bacteria; phylum Fibrobacterota; class Fibrobacteria; order Fibrobacterales; family CADBQJ01; genus CADBQJ01. Next base: position 912 of record CADBQJ010000256.1, on the reverse strand, counting down.
GAGCCGGTCTCGACGATGTCCTTGTACTGCTGCTTCAGCTCCTCCATGGCGACGGCGCCGGCGCCGCTGGCGCTCTGGTAGGAGGAGACGTGGATCTTGCGGATGTGCGAGAGCTTTTCGATCGGGTTCAGCACGACCACCATCATGATCGTGGTGCAGTTGGGGTTGGCGATGATGCCGCGCCCGCCGAACTCGGCCTTGTGGAGCTTGATGTCCTCGGGGTTCACTTCGGGGACGACGAGCGGCACGTCCGCGTCCATGCGGAACTGGCTGGTGTTGTCCACGACGACGGCGCCGGCTTCGACGGCGTACGGCGCGAACTCCTTGGAGATCGCCGCGCCCGCGGAGGAGAGGACGAGGTCCACGCCCTTGAAGGAGTCCTTGCCGAGGACTTCGCACTTGAGCGTTTCGCCGCGGAACTTGAATTCCTTGCCCTTGCTGCGTTCGGAGGCGAGCAGCTTCAGGCTGTCCAGGGGGAAGTTGCGCTGTTCCAGGATCGAGAGGATTTCCTGGCCCACGGCGCCCGTGGCGCCCATGATCGCGACGTTCTTGGCCATCTTTGAATCGTTCCTTTGGTGGGGTTGCTTAAAGGTTGAGCTGGAGCTGGCGGGAGTATTCGCCCAGCGCGCGCAGAGCGGTCTCGGCGCTGGTGCGGGCCCCCTTGCGGAAGGTCTCTTCCTCGGTCTGGTCCTCGGCGTTGAAGAAGCGCGCGAGCTTGGAGCCGGCGCTGCGGAGGTGTTCCGCGCCGCCCACGGCCAGGGGATGCATGGCGTTGACCTCCCTGGGGGCCTTGACCGCGAGGATCTCCTCGGCGAGCGCGCCGGCCTGGTTGCGCAGCGCGAAGGCGTTGTTCTTCCGGGCTTCGTACTCCTCGTCGGAGAGCGATTCGAGCCCGGTCAGCTTGAACTTGCG
>CADBQJ010000255.1 GCA_902796785.1 Fibrobacter succinogenes | reverse complement strand
GGCGTGTTGATCATGATCTCCGCCGCGGGCACGCGCCCCTTGCCGTCGGCCGTGGGGAGCAGGCGCAGCGAGATGATGGCCTGGAGGCTGGCGGCCAGCTGGTGGCGCACCTGCTCGTGCTGGTGGGGCGGGTACATCGAGAGGATGCGCGCCACCGTCTCCTTGGCGTTGGTGGTGTGGATGGTGGAGAAGACCATGTGGCCGGTGTCGGCCGCGGTGAGGGCGATCTGGATGGTCTCCAGGTCGCGGATTTCCCCCACGAGCACCACGTCGGGGTCCTGGCGGAGCGCGGCGCGCAGGGCGTTGGCGAACGACTTGGTGTCGACGCCGAGCTCGCGCTGCGAGACCACGGCCTGGCTGTCGCGGTGGACGAATTCGATCGGGTCCTCGATGGTGATGATGTGGACCGACTCGGTCTGGTTGATGTGGTCGATCATCGAGGCGAGCGCGGTCGACTTGCCGGAGCCCGTCACGCCGGTGACGAGGATCAGGCCGCGGCGGCGGAGCGCCAGGTCCTGGATCACCTCGGGCAGGCCGAGCGTCTCGAACGGGGGCACCTGGCCGGAGATGTGGCGGATGGCCATGGCGGGCGTGCCGCGCTGCTTGAAGGCGTTCACGCGGAAACGGCCCATGTCGCGCGCGCCGACCGCGAAGTCGAGCTCCAGCTGCTCCTCGAACGCCGCGCGCTGCTGGCGCGTCATGACGTCGGCGAGGAAGCTCTCCATCACCTCGGGCGTCACCCGCTCGGAATCGGGGCGGACCAGCGCGCCGCGGATGCGGTAGGCCGGCGGGCACCCCACCTTGAGGTGAAGGTCGGAGGCGTGGTCGGTGACCATCTTTCTCAGCAGCTGTTCGATCTTCATCGGAAACTATTCCCCTTCTTTCTTTCGGCGGAGCAGCTCTTCCAGTTCGGCGATCCGCTTCGCGGCGCGCTCGTCGGAGGGGTCCCGTTCCAGCTTGTCGCGGTAGATCCTGATCGCCTGCTCGTAGTGGCCCTGTCCGGCGTAGATCTCCGCCATCGTCCCGGTTTCGGGGAGGAAGCCGTCGTCGGAGGCGCCGTCCGCGGAGGCGGACCCGCCGTCGTCGGCGGACTCGGGCTCGGCGGCTTCGGCCGCCGGCGCCGCGGGTTCGGGTTCGGGCGCGGGAGATCCGGAGGCGTCGTCGCCGAGCGCGGCCTCGGCCGCGGATTCCAGCTTGAAGTCGCCCTCCTCGTCGTCGTCGCCCAGGAGCGAGCCCAGCTCGTCGGCCACCGCGTCGCCCAGTTCGTCCTTGGGTTCGGCGGCTTCGGCCGCCTGCGCTTCGGGCGCGGGGGCCGCGGCGGCGGAGGGGTCGACGATTTCGGGGGACTCGTCCACCTCGAAGATGGAGTCGAGGCCGGAGAGGTCGTCGTCGGAGGAGGAGGCGGGCGCGTCGAGCGAGACCGACTCCTGCGGCGCGGAGAGGATGTCGCCCAGGGCGTCGAGGTCGGCGGCGAGCGCGTCGGTTCCGTCGGCGGCGGGCGTCGCCTCTTCCGCGGGAGCGCCGGCGCCGAGGTCGGCCGCCTCGCCGAGGATGTCCGAGAGGTCGTCGTCGGCGGCGTCGGCCGCGCTCTCCGCGGGCTCCTCGGGCTGGAACGCCGGAGCGGAGTCGTCGCCCAGGAGGTCGTCCAGTCCGGAGAAGTCGTCGGAGGGGGCTTCGGCGGCGTCGGCCGCCTGCGCTTCGGGCGCGGGTTCGGACGCGGAGGCCGCTTCGGGAGCCGCTTCCGCGGCGGGCTCTTCCGTCTTGACTTCGCCGAAGGCGGAGTCGAGGTCGCCCAGGAGGTCGTCCATCGCCTTGCCGGGTTCCTCCGCGGAGGCTTCGGGCGCGGGTTCGGCGGGCGCGGCTTCGGAAGCCGCTTCCGCGGCGGGCTCTTCCGTCTTGACTTCGCCGAAGGCGGAGTCGAGGTCGGCCAGAAGGTCGTCCATCCCCTTTTCGGGCGCTTCCACGACCGTTTCGGCGGCGGGGGCGTCGTCGGAGCCGGCGGGTTCTTCCGCCTTCGCCTCGGGCTTGGCGTCGGAGGCGCCGAAGGAGGCGGCCAGCGCGTCCAGGTCCTGCTCGGCCTCGGCGTGGGCCGCCGCGGCCTCCTCTTCCTCCTCTTCGGCGAAGAGGGCGCCCAGCTGCTGGTTGACTTCGCTGTCCTGCGGCATCACCGATTCGGGCGTGGCGTTTTCCGAGAGCCCCTTCATGAGGTCGTCGTCGGTCGCCTCGTCGCCGAACAGGTCGTCGATGGCGGAGCTGACGTCGCTCCCGGTGACCGGCGAGGTGTAGTTCTCCTCGGCGACGTCGTCGCCCTCGACGACGAAGGCCGCGCCGCCCTTGGGCGCGGCGCCTTCGGCCGCGGGCGCGGCCTCGGCGGACGCTTCCGCGGGGGCGGCGGATTCGGCGGACGCTTCGGCGGCGGGTTCCTCCGCGGAGGCTTCCGCGGCCGGGGCGCCGAGGGTCAGTTCCTCTTCGTCCTCCGCCTTCCCTTCGGCGCCTTCGCCGAGCGAGTCGCCGAAGTCGGGCATCCGGAGGTCGGCGTCCGAGGCTTCGCCGCCGGGCACCTGGTCGAGCAGCGAGGCCACCTGGTCGAAGGGGACCTCGAGCTCGGAGTTCCCGAAGCCGGCGAGGTCGGTCGCGCCTTCCGCGGCCGCTTCGGGGGCGAGCGCGGCTTCGAGCCCCGCCTCGTCCACCTGGTCGATTTCCTCTTCGGACCCTTCCAGTTCGCCCAGCGCGAAGGGGTCCAGCTCGCGCCACGCGGTGGCGGCGCGGCGGGCGAGCTCGGTTTCGCCCATGGCGTTCGCGACTTCGTAGAGACCCGCCCAGGCGCCGGGGGCGCCGGGGTCGATTTCGGTCGCCTTCTCGAAGCAGGCCCTGGCCCGGTCGAAGTTCGCCTCGAGCTGTTCGGCGCGGCCCAGGGCGAGCAGCCCCTCGAGGTCGTCGGGCGCGGCTTCGGCGTTCGTCCGGAGCAGCTCCAGCCCGTGGGGAATGTTGCCGTGGAGCACGTACTGCGCGCCCACCCAGGCGAATCCGGGAAGACCGGGAGTCTTCTGCAGCTTCTTTTCGAGTTTGACAACGCCTGATTTCGCCATAAGGAGACCCTCTCGCTAGGCAAGTGGAATCGCTTCGTCGATCAGCAGGACGGGAATCCCTTCTCGAACCGGATACAGCCAGCGTCCGTCCTCACGAACCAATCCATCACTCAGCGAGTCGGATACCGCGGCGCCGCCCCGGTTTTTCATCCCGCCCGCGGCGATTTTCGCGTTCGCGGCGGCCAGCTCGGCGGGAGTGGCCATGCGCAGAGCGCTCCGGTCGTCGGGACAGCAGAGAAACTCGAGCAGCGAAGAATCCACGATACAAGCCTCCGGCAAACGAGTGGTTCGCCATACACACTCTCTTAATTTAGCCATTTGCGGCGTCAAGAGGATTGGAAAAGGACCGCGTCGTCCCCCACCCAGAGCGCCACGGGGACGGAGAGCCGGCGCAGTTCCGCGCGGCACTCCCCGCCCGCCCACCAGCCGTCGCGGTCGGGCACTAGGAGCACGCCGCGGGCCAGGGGGAGCGTCGGGGCGAGCCGCCCCTTTTCGCCGGCCAGGGCGACCGCGCCGACCACGTCGAACCGGTCGTCGGCGGCGCCGGGGGCGCGGTCCAGGTCGGAACGGTCCCGGGAGACCACCGTCACGGGAAGGCGCCTCGCCCCCAGAAAACGGCCCAAACCGCCCAAAACGGGCAAAAGGGCCTGGATCGGGACGAGGGCCAGGGCCAGCCAGGCCAGCTCGGGCTGGCCGGCCAGGGCGCAGAGGAGGGCCGTCGCGCCGCAGGCCAGGGCCTGGGCCAGGGTGACGCCCCCGAACGAGATCGCCGAGAGGACGGCCAGCGAGAAGTTGAGGGCGATGCCCAGCCGCACCAGCGGGAGGGGGAAGCCGGCCAGCTCGGGGTGCTTGGCGGCGTAGATCCCCATGGCGCGGTGGAAGTTCGCCAGCGAGCGCCAGCGGCGGGTGACGGCGCTGCGCCCCTTCAGGTGGACCAGCGCGCCGTCGGGGGTGTACCAGTTGCGGTAGCCGGCGAGGCGGGCGCGGTAGCAGAGGTCGAGGTCCTCGCCGTACATGAAGAAGTCCTCGTCGAACCCCTTCAGCTCGTCGAAGAGCGACTTGCGGACGCAGAAGAAGGAGCCGCTGACGGCGTCGACCTCGGCGGCCTCGTCCTCGTCGAGCCAGGTGAGGTTGTAGCGCCCGAAGACGCGGCTCTTCGGGAAGAGCGCGGAGAGCCCGAGCACGTGCCAGAGCACGCTCCAGGCGGTGGGGAAGGAGCGGCGGCAGGCCAGCTGGAGCGAGCCGTCGGCGTTGCGGATGCGGCAGCCGACGACGCCCGCGTCCTCGCGCGCCATGTGGAAGCGCAGCGTCCCCTCGAAGGTGGAGGCGTCGCAGACGGTGTCGGGGTTGACGAAGAAGAGCCAGGGGCGGTCGGCGTGGCGGGCGGCCATGTTGCAGGCCTTCCCGAAGCCGAGGTTGACCGGGCTGAAGATCCACTTCGCCTCGGAGAACTCCTTCGGGAGGTCCCCCAGCGCGCCCGGGTCGGAGGCGTTGTCCACCACGATCGTCTGGTGGTCGAACCCGCGCAGCGCCTCGCGCAGGCTCTGCAGGCACAGCCGCAGCACGTCGCCCGAGTTGTAGGCGACGACGACGACCGAGAACCCGGGGAGCGGAGCGGACATTCGCTAGACCTTGCTGAAGCGCAGCTTGATCAGGACGAAGAGGGCCTCGGAGATGATCGTCCCGGACATCTTGGAGGTGCCCAGCACGCGGTCGGTGAAGACGATCGGGATCTCGCGGATCCGGAAGCCCTTCTTCCAGAGCTTGTAGGTGGTCTCGATCTGGAAGCTGTAGCCCGAGGCGCTGATGCGGTCGAGGTCCAGCGCCTGCAGCGCGGCGCGGCGGAAGCACTTGAAGCCGCCCGTCGCGTCGGAGACCGGCAGGCCCGTGATGAAGCGCGCGTAGATGTTGCCGCCGTAGCTGAGGACGAGGCGCTTCCAGTCCCAGTTGACCACGCTGATCCGGCCGTCCTTGTAGCGGCTGCCCAGGACGAGGTCGCCGTCCTTCGCCGCCTCGAGGAAGCGCGGGAGGTCGCGCGGGTCGTGCGAGAAGTCGGCGTCCATCTCGAACACGTACTCGTAGTCGCGCTCGAGCGCCCAGCGGAAGCCGGCGACGTAGGCGCCGCCCAGCCCGTTCTTCTTGTCGCGCTCGAGCAGGTGCAGCCGCCCGGGGTATTCGTTCCGCAGCCCCTTCACGATCGCGGCGGTGCCGTCGGGCGAGTTGTCGTCGACCACGAGGAGGTCGAACTCGCGCTCCAGGCCGAAGACGGTCTCGGCGACGCGGGCGATGTTCTCGCACTCGTTGTAGGTGGGGACGATGACGAGCGCTTTTTCAGTCGCGGCCATTGGCTTTCTCCTGGAAACAGGTTTCCATCTGCTCGTCGAGCGAACGCAGGCGGACGCCGGGGACTCCGGCGATTTTGTCTAGGCGGAACCCGGAGCCGAGCGGACGGCGGGCGGGCTGGCGGAGGTCGGCGGTGCGGACGGGGTCGATCAGCGAGGCGTCGAGCCCCGCGCGGGCGGCCACGCGGCGCGCCCACTCCAGGCGGGAGAGGCGCTCGGAGCCCGAGCAGTGCCAGAGCCCCGTCTTTCCGGCGAGGACCAGCGCCCAGAGGGACGCGGCCAGGTCGGAGGCGAGCGTGGGGTTCCCGACCTGGTCCTCGACCACGGGGATGCGCCTTCCGGCCTCCAGGTTCGAGCGCACCCAGTCGACGAAGCTCGGGCGCAGTCCGGTCCCCGCGCCGTAGAGGAGCATCGTGCGGACCACGAGGTGGTCGGGCGACGCCGAGAGGACGGCCCGCTCGGACTCGAGCTTGACGCGACCGTAGACGCCGAGCGGATTCGGCGCGTCCTCCTCGGAGTAGGGCCCGTTCTCCCCGTCGAAGACGTAGTCGGTGGAGAGGTGCACCAGGCGCTTCGCGGCGCGGGCCATCACGGCGGGCGCGTCGCGGTTGAGGGTCTCGCAGAGGGCCCGTTCCGTCTCGCACGCGTCGACCGCGGTCATCGCGGCGGCGTTGAAGACGACGTCGGCGCCGGAGCCGGCGACCGCGCGTTCGAGGGCGTCGAAGTCGGAGATGTCGAGGCGGAAGTAGGCGGAGGGG
>CADBQJ010000254.1 GCA_902796785.1 Fibrobacter succinogenes | reverse complement strand
CGCTCGCCGCGCTCGACTCGGGGAACGCCGCGACGTTCTTCTTCCTCGCCTCCTCCCACGCGCTCAAGGGCGACAACGAAAACGCGCTGGCGGCCATCCGCCGGGCGCGCCGCCTGCAGCCCACGGCCGAGGAGTTCCCGCGGCAGGAGGGGCTGATCCTGACGGCGATGGGCCGCTTCGACAGCGTCTACGCCCTGGCCGCCGAGCTGGAGCTCCTCTTCCCGGGCGAGCGGTTCGTGGACGAGATGCGGGCCACCGCGCAGGTGCGGCAGGCCTTCTCGATCGAGGAGGATCCCGCGCGCCGGCGCGAGGCCGACTCGCTCTTCGGGGCCGCGATCCCGACGCTGCGGAAGCGGGTCCTGCGCGACCCCGTCGCCGTCTCGGCCATCTTCGACCTGGCGAGCGCGCTGGAGCGCACCGGGAAGTTCGACGAGTCGCGCGTCCACTTCGAGCGGATCCTGGCGCACGACCCGAACAACTCGATCGCGCTCAACTACTTCGGCTACTCGCTGCTGATCCACGGCGACTCCTCGGAATGGAGGCGCGCCGACACGCTGATCACGCGCGCGCTCGCCATCGAGCCCGCCAACGCCTCCTACATCGACTCCAAGGCCTGGGCGTTCCACCGCCTCGGGAACGACTCCGCCGCGCTCGAGCTGCTTCTCTCGATCGAGAACGACGAGGAGATGCGCCGCGTGGAGTTCTTCGAGCACAAGGCCGAGGTGCTGGAGTCGCTCGGCCGGACGGAGGAGGCGCTGCAGACGCGCAAGAAGCTGCTGGAGCTCTTCCCCGAGCACGCGAAGACGCTGCTGGACCCGCACCCCGAGGGGGATCCGGAGCGGGCCCTTCCCGAAGAGGCGCCCGTTCCCGTCGAGCCCGAAAAGACCGCGCTTCCCCCCGCCCCCGCGAAGGCCGTCGCGCCATGACCGCACGCATTCCCGTGCTCGCCGCCTTCGCGGCAATGTTCCTCGCCTTCGCCCTGGCCGGCTGCGCGGGTTCCTCCGCGAAGGCGGCGAAGGTCTCCGCGGCCGAGGCCGACTCGCTGCGCACCCCGTTCCTGCTGAGCTGGAAGGCGGGGAACGACGCCGGCGCCTTCGACGGCGCGCTCTACACGAAGAAAGGCTTCTCGCGGATGGAGCTCTACGGCCCGATGGGCGTGCCCGTGGCCTCGGTCGTCTGGGACGGCGCGGAGTGGAAGGCCTGCCTGCACGCCGCGCGGACCCTCGTGCTGGGAAGCGGGGACGTCGTCCCCGACTCGCTCACCGCGGGCCTGGGAAGGCTGAGCGTCTCGGAGCTGCAGCGCGCCGCGCTCGCGGAGGCGCAGCCGCCGGGAAGCGTGCGCTGGCTCAACCCGCGCGGCTGGGTCCAGCTGAACGCGAAGCCCTCGGAACCGGACCCCGAATGGGGATCGTGGGTGGCGAAGTTCGACTGCCCCGCGGACTTCGCGACGGTCGACGCGCGCGAACCCGCGCGCCCCTGACTCACCAGACGTAGTCGCCGAACTCGAGCGTTCCGCCGGCCAGGCGGTCGCGCAGCTCCGCGCCGTCGGGCGAGAAGGCGCGGAACATCGTCGCGGAGGGATCCGGCGCCGGCGGGTTTCCGACGAGGATCGGATGGCCGGGCAGGAGCTCCCAGCCGCAGGAGCGGTAGAAGCCGACGTTTTCGTGGTCGCAGCAGAAGAGCCCGGCGTCGAGCCCGCGCCCCTCGAGAAGCTCCGTCGCGCGCAGGACCACCGCCTTGCCGTAGCCCATGCCGCGCACGTGCGCGAAGGAGAAGACGCCGGAGAGCCCGCCGATCGCCCAGTTCCGCCCGAAGGCGGAGAAGTCGCGGCGCAGGGCGGAGGCGTGCGCGGCCACGCAGCCGTTGGGGAGGAGCGCCACGACGTGCATCGGGTTGTCCTGCGGCGGATGGATCCAGGCGCGCAGCAGATTCGGGCCGCGGAACCCCTCGGGCCAGGCCTGGCGCATGAAGGCCAGCACCTGCGCCCGGACGGACTCGGGCATCTCGTCGGGCGTCCAGCACCGCAGCGCGGCGGAAGGAACGGGCCCGGGCATCAGAACTCCAGGAGAATCCCGCCGCGCAGGTACGCGCGCGTGGGCAGGGCGTCGAGCCCCATCTGCGATCCGGCGAGCAGCAGCAGGCTGGAGCGGTCGCCCAGCTTCAGGTCGAGCCCGCCGCCCACGCGCCACGCGCACTCGTTGGCGCCGTCGCCGAAGACCCAGCCGAAGTCGCCGGTCGCCACGGGCAGCAGCTGGCGCCCGAGGGGAAGCCGGACGTAGAGGCTCGCCAGCAGCGGGAACTGGTGGTCCCCGCCGTCGATCTGCATGCCGGCGGTGACGCCGAAGAGCACCATCTGGTCGAAGACGTGCCAGATCGTGGCCGAATAGTCGTGGTTGAAGCCGTCCCAGCCGTCGCCGACCTCGGTGAAGGAGCCGGCGGTCGCCGAGAAGGCGACGTCGGCGCGCGCGGCGGCGCAGCAGACCAGGACGGCGGCGAGCAGACTGCGGATCGTCCTACCCATCGGACCCTCCTTCGCGCGCGACCCGCTCCCATCCGCCGCCGCCCGTGGAGCGGAACGACTGCAGGAATCCGACGAGCAGCGCGAGGTTCATCATGTCGAAATAGTACGGCGCGCGCAGCGGGCCGCAGCGCAGCCCCATCCGCTCCAGGCTCCATCCCGCCAGCGCCGCGGCGTGGAAGAGCAGCTGGAGCGCCAGCGCGATTCCGCAGAGGGACTGCACCGCCTCCGTGAAGAGCCCCGCGGCGGAGAAGAGCAGGCAGAGGACCAGCAGGAACGGCGAGAGCCAGCGCAGCAGCTTGTGGCCGAAGAAGGCGTAGGCGACCAGCGGGCGGCGCGGGTCGAGCAGCGGCAGGTAGCTGCGGATGTAGTTGAAGTTGGCGCGGCCGATGCGGACCTTGCGGCGGAACTCGCCGGCGCTCTCGGCCGAGGCGCTCTCCAGCCCGATCGCCGTGGGGACGAAGACGCTCCGCCACCCCTTCGGGAGGATCGCCGTGGTCGAGTAGAAGTCGTCCATCACCGTGCGCTCCGTCGGCAGCTCGGTCCAGCATCCGCGGCGCAGCGCGAAGAGCGCGCCGTTGGCCCCCATCAGCGTCCCCAGCGCCCCCTCGAGCGACTTGACGGCGCTCTCCACGCTCCAGTAGAGGCTTTCGCCGCCGCTGAGCGCCGCCTCCGCGCCGCTCCGCTCCGAGCGGAGCATCAGCCGGCCCGAGGCGCAGCCGACCCTTTCGTCGCGGAAGGCGCGCGCCAGCTCGCGCGGCGCGTTCGGCAGCAGCATGGTGTTCGCGTCGCAGAAGAGGAGGATCTCGCCCTTCGCCTCGCGCACCAGGTCGTCGAGGACGGCCGCCTTGCCGCGGTTGGCGTCGAAGACGAAGCCGCGGACCTCGCCCTCGTGCGCGCGCAGGATCTCCGCCGTGCGGTCGGAGCTGCCGTCGGAGCCGATCAGCGCCTCGATCTTCCCCGCGGGATAGTCCAGCGCGGCGATGTTGCGGATCTTCTCCTCCAGCACGGACTCCTCGTTGTAGGCCGCGACGATCACCGAGACCGTCGGCAGCTCGTCGTCGGGGACGTCGGCGAAGGAGCGGCGGTCGGCCTTCCGCAGCTTCACGGCCGCGTAGAGCGACACCGGGTAGAGCGCGTAGGCGTGGAGCAGCAGGAGGAGGCAGAGGACGAGGAGCGCGGTCATTTCGAGGCCCTCGCGACGGAATCCTTCCACGCCCGCAGCTCCCGCAGGATCTCGGGCGTCTCCTTCTCGACCTCCTCGAGGAACGACTTCATCAGCTCGGGGCCGAAGAGCCCCATCTCCTGGTGGACGAACTCGCCCTCGTGGTCCACCAGCACGAACGCCGGAAGCCCGGGCGTCCGCCAGTAGAGGGAGGCGCAGGCCGAGGGGGGAAGCGTCTCGGGGCCGCAGCGGATCGGCTCCGCGTCGGCGTCGAGGTCGAACTCCACGGGCACCACCGCGCGGTTGGCCAGCGCCACCACGGCGGGGTCGACCCAGGTGGTCCGCGCCATCACGCGGCAGGGCGCGCACCACTTGGCGTGGAGAACCACCATCACCAGCTTCTTCGCGCGGCCCGCCTCCTTCAGCGCGTCGGCGTAGGGACGCCAGCGCACGCCGCCGGTTCCCGCGGCCGGGGCGGCCGAGCAGAGCGCCGCGAGCAGCGCCAGGGCGATCGCGAGGCGCCTCATCGCGCGGGCCTCCGGGGAGCCTGGTCGGCGTTCCGCATCCGCTCGCGCGGCGCGGGGCCGCCGGCGGGGCCGCGGGCGGGTTCGGAGGACTCGCGCAGCGAGTCGAGCGTCTCGATCAGGCGAGTCTGCATCGCCTCCCATTCCAGGGGGCGCTCCTTCCACTTCTCCATCCAGCGCAGGAAGGAGCGGCGCGTGGCGCCGTGGCGTTCGTAGACCGCGTCGCGCGCCTCGAGCGCCGCGCGGGACGAGTCGCCCAGCTCCTCCTGGATCGCGCGGAACTCGGCGTAGACCGCGAAGCCCGCTTCGTCGGGGAGCGGTCTGCTCGCCTGCCAGGCGAGCGCTCCGCCCGCCGCGCAGAGCGCGAGCGCGGCCGCGGCGACCGTCGTCCGGCGCCGCATCAGGCCTCCCCGTCCTCTTCGGGGAAGAGGCCGTCCACGTATTCCTTCCTGGAGAAGGGGACCAGGTCGTCGATGCCCTCGCCCACGCCCACCCAGCGGATCGGCAGGCCGAGCTCGTGCGCCATGGCCAGCACGGCGCCGCCGCGCGCGGAGCCGTCGAGCTTGGTGACCACGAGCCCCGTGAGCGGGATGTCGCGGTTGAACGACTTGATCTGCGCCACGGCGTTCTGCCCGGTGGCGCCGTCGACCACGAGAAGCGTCTCGTGCGGAAGCGCGGGGTCGTTCCTGCGGAGGACGCGGACGATCTTCGCCAGCTCCTCCATCAGGTTCGCCTTGTTGTGCAGGCGCCCCGCCGTGTCGACCAGCAGCGTGTCGCAGCCGCGCGCCTTCGCGGCGTTGTAGGCGTCGAAGGCAACCGCGGCGGAGTCGGAGCCCAGGTGGTGCTTCACGATGTCGGCGCCGGAGCGCTTCGCCCACTCCTCCAGCTGCTCGATGGCGGCGGCGCGGAAGGTGTCGCCCGCGGCGAGCATCACCTTGCGGCCCATGGCGGCGTAGCGGCGCGCCAGCTTCCCGATGGTCGTGGTCTTGCCCGCGCCGTTCACCCCGATCACCAGCACCACGTGCAGCGGCTCGGCGAACGCGGGCTCCGACGGCTCGGGCAGCATCTCCATGGCCACCTCGGCCAGGAGGGCTCGCGCGGTCTTCCGGTCGACGGGACGGCCGAGCGCGCGGTCGCGCAGCGCGTCCGACATCTTCAGCGCGGGGCCCACGCCCACGTCGGCGCGGATGAGGCTCTCCTCCAGCTCCTCGAGCATCTCCTCGGTGAGGCGCTCGCCGCCGAACATCTGCCGGAGCTCGCGGGAAAGCGCGTCCCTCGATTTCTTCAGCCCTTCGTGGATCGCGGAAAAGACGCCCATCTCACTCCCCGGAAAGTTCGGCGAACAGCGCGCTCGCCCCGTTCAGCTCGGCGCGCGAAAGTTCCAGATGCTCGGCCTCGTCGCCCTCCAGCCCCGCCATCGCGGGCGCGTCGGGCTCGGTCAGCGGAATCGGGATCGCGATCCTGCGCGCCGGTTCCGCCCTGTGGGCCAGGTAGTCGCAGTAGTGCAGCAGCGCGGCGGCCGGGGCGTCGGGCCCTTCGGCGCGCGAGGGGGCGTGGTGCCACTCCACGGCGCGGCGCACGGGCTCCTCGGCCTCCCACCGCCCCAGCAGCGTCGACGACACGTAGGCGTGGGTCAGCCCCAGCTCGAGCCGCTCGTACATCCACAGCTCGGAGCTCGGGTCGGCGCGGCGCATCTCCACCACCGGCGCGTATTCCGCCGGCGAGTGGTTCTCCAGGACGAGCTTGCCCAGGTCGTGCGACAGCCCGGCGCGGAACGCCTGCTCGGGCGAGAGCGTCCCCGCGGAGGAGCGCGCGGCGAAGAACCTGGCCAGCGCGGCCGTCAGCAGGGCGTGGCGCCAGAACTCGCCGCGGTCGATCACGGTCTTCGCCCCCTCGGCCGGGGGGAACGACCCGAAGACGTGCTGCAGGAACGCCGCGCTCCGGAACGCGTCCGCGCCGAGGAGCTCGACGGCGGACTTGACCGTGGTCACCGTGCGGGGCACGCCGTAGTAGGAGCTGTTGACGATCCGCAGGAGTTCGCGCGAGGCCTCCGCGTCGGCGCGGTAGAGGCTGCAGACCAGGTCGATCTCCGCGCGGTCGCCGTCGCGCAGGTCGCGGACGCGCTGCAGGACGGGCGGCAGCCCCGGAAGGGAGCGGAGGTTGTCCTGGACGGTCAACGCCTTCTGCTGCGCCCGCGTGTTCATCGCGCCCGCCTAGCGGAGGAGCTCCACCTTGTCGACCAGGCCGTAGGCCTTCGCCTCTTCCGCCGACATGAAGTTGTCGCGGTCGGTGTCGCGCTCGATCTCCTCTTCGGTGCGGCCGGTGTGCTTCGCGAGGATGCGGTTGAGCTCCTGGCGGATGCGCAGCATCTCGTCGGCCTGGATCTGCACGTCGGTGGCGGGGCCGTAGTACTGCCCGCTGATCAGCGGCTGGTGGATCATGATGCGGGCGTGGGGCCAGCTGCAGCGCTTGCCCGCGGCGCCGGAGGCGGCCAGCACGGCGCCCATCGACGCGGCCTGGCCGCAGACCACCGTGCGCACGTCCGACTCCACGGCCTGCATGGCGTCGTAGATCGCCAGGCCGCTGGAGATGACGCCGCCCGGGCTGTTGATGAACAGCGTGATGTCCTCGTGGCTCTGCGCGTCGAGGTAGAGCAGCTGCTGCACCAGGCGCATGGCCGTCTCGTCGTCCACGCCGTCCCACAGGAAGAGCTCGCGGCGCTTCGCGAAGAACTCGCGCTGCTCGCGGTCCATCGAAAGCCGGCTCAGTTCCTGTTCGATCGGGGTCGTCTTTTCCTTTTCGCTCATCGTTTCCTCTCCCATGTCGTTCCCTGGGGTCCGTCCTTCAGTTCGATTCCGCGCTTCGCGAGCGCGTTCCGGATCTCGTCGGCGCGCGCGAAGTCCTTCGCCTTCTTCGCCGCCGCGCGCTCGGCGACGAGCGAGTCGATCTCCGCGGCTTCGGAATCCTCCGCGGCGGCGGGCGCGGCCTCCTCCTCGAGGTCGAGCTTCAGCCCGAGCACGCGGTCGAAGTCCAGCACGAGCGCGCCGCGTTCCTCCTCGGAGACCGCGTCGTCGCGGACCGCCGAGTGCAGCAGGCCCAGCGCGGCGGGCACGTTGAGGTCGTCGCCCACGGCCTGCGCGAAGCGCTCCTTCCACTTGAGCGCCGCCTCGGACTCGATCTTCGCGCCGGCGGCGAGCGCCTTCGCGACCAGGGGCGTGGTCCGCTTGCGCAGCGCCAGGCGGCTCTTGCGCGCGGACTCCAGCGACTCGAACGAGAACGAGAGGTAGTTGCGGTAGTGGCTGCCGAGCGCGAAGTAGCGGTAGTCCATCGGCGAGAAGCCGCGCTTGACCAGGCTGTCCACGGTGAGGAACTCGCCCGTGCTCTTGCTCATCTTGTCGCCGTCGAGGCGGAGGAACTCGCCGTGCATCCAGAAGCGGCTGAAGGTCTTGCCCGTGGCCGCCTCGCTCTGCGCGATCTCGTTGGTGTGGTGCACGCGGACGTGGTCGGTGCCGCCGCAGTGGATGTCGAGCGTCTCGCCCAGGTGCTTCATCGCCATGGCGGAGCATTCGATGTGCCAGCCGGGGAAGCCGACGCCCCACGGGGAGTCCCACTCCATCTGGCGCTTGACGTCCTTGGGCGAGAACTTCCAGAGCGCGAAGTCGGTGGGCAGGCGCTTTTCGCCCATGGAGATGCGCGATCCCGCCCAGAGGTTCTCCAGGTCGAGGCGCGCGAAGTCGCCGTAGCGCTCGAACTTCGACGAGTCGTAGTAGATGCCGTCGGAGGTGCGGTAGGTGTAGCCCTTCTCCTCGAGCGTCTTCACCAGCGCGATCTGCTCGGCGATGTGGTCGGTGGCGCGGCACCAGACCGTCGGCTCCAGCAGGTTGAGCGAGTGGAAGTCGCGCATGAAGGCGTCGGTGTAGAAGGCGGCCACCTCCCAGACGCTCTTGCCGGTGCGCTTGGCCCCCTTCTCCATCTTGTCCTCGCCCTCGTCCGCGTCGCTGGTCAGGTGGCCGACGTCGGTGATGTTGACCACGTGCTTCGCGTCGAAGCCGTGGTAGGCCAGGCTGCGGCGGAGCAGGTCCTCGAAGATGTAGGTGCGGAGGTTCCCGATGTGGGCGTAGTGGTACACCGTGGGGCCGCAGCAGTAGATTTTCGCCGTCTTCCCGTCCTGGGGGACGAACTCTTCCTTGCTCCGGGTCGCCGTGTTGTAGAGAGTGATGGCCATGATTAGCCTGAAATCTAGCAATTTCGGCCATTCCGCCCTGTCGCGGAAAGGCGCGCGGAGCCGCGGATCGCGCCGGGGAAAGGCGGCGAAACGAAATCGGGACCCGAAGGTCCCGATCGCGAAGGAGATGACTTGTCGGAAAGAGGAAAAAGAAAAAAGAGACGGCCGGTTTTGGAGGAGGGGAGGGAGGGGGATTGGAAACGACCCGGCCGTCTCTTTGACCTAGAAGATACCTTTCCGAAGCCCCGTAAGGAAGGGGGTAAGCATCTTGTAAGTTTATGCGCTAAAGCGAGTTACGAAAGACCAGGCGGTTCGAGGAACGGCCGCAGTCGGCCCAGCAGGCCGAAAACCGGCTTTTCGTCGCCCCGGAGATCTGGACCGTCTCCTGGCGGTAGAGCTCCTCGAAGGGCTCCTCCGGCTCGCAGACCTCGCGCTCCGCGGTCACGGTCAGCAGCATCTCCCCGCGCGGAAGGTCGACGTCCCAGTAGCCGCGCCGCTCCGTCCCGAAGCACTCGCGGCCCGGGGTGGCGCCTCCGTAGTCGCGCCGCAGGACGAAGGTCGGGGCGTTCCCCTCCGCCAGGACCAGGGTCATCGCGGAGTACTGCATCCCGTCGGCGTCGCGCCAGGGGCCGGACGAGCCGTCCCAGGTCCACGTCCCCGCGGAGATCGCGCCGCCCTCGCCGCCGCCCGTCGCCCCGGAGCCGGAGCAGGCCGAGAGCGCCAGGAACAGCGAAAGGCCGAGCGCGCGGGCGCCGGCCTTTCGGGAAACGCGGACGCGGTCGCGCACCGTTCCCCCTAGATGGAGTACTTCTCCGTCAGCTCGTCTCCCGAGCGGGCGTCGAAGACGCGGAATTCGTTCACGCCGATCGAGTCCTCCTCGTAGAGGTCGATCGTCATCTTGTGGCGGTCCTCCAGGTACTTGAAGAACCGGCCGCGGTCCTCGAGCAGGTATTCGCTGAGCGAGGGGCCCACCAGCAGCGCGATCTTGCGGTCGGCCTTGTGCTTGGCGGCGCGGCCCAGCCAGCGGTCGAGGTTGTAGAGCACCACTTCGTTGGCGTAGACGAACCCGCGGCCCTGGCAGGTGGGGCAGGTGTCGGTCTTCTGCGTCAGCAGGTTCATGCGCACGCGCTTGCGGGTCACCTCCATCAGGCAGAAGGGGGTGAGCGGGATGAACGAGACGGGCGACTTGTCCTTGCGGACGGCCTTCTTGAAGGCCTGCACCACGCGGTCCTTGTCCTCCTCGGTCTCCATGTCGATGAAGTCGATGATGATCAGGCCGCCCATGTCGCGCAGGCGCATCTGCTTGGCGATCTCCTCGGCGGCGTCTATGTTGGTCTCGACGATGTTCTTCGCCTGGTCCTGCCCCTGCACCTTGTGGCCGGTGTTGACGTCGATCGAGACGAGCGCCTCGGTCTGCTCGATGATCAGGTAGCCGCCGCGGCGGAGCGGGACCTTGCGCTGCAGCGAGGTCTCGTACTCGTTCTCGACGTGGAAGGTCTCGAAGAGCCCCTCGTCGTCGCTCCAGAGCTTCACGCGGTCGACCATCTCGGGGCTGAGCGCGCGCATCCACGACTTGATCGAGCGGTATTCGTCGATGTCGTCCACGTAGACGAAGTCGGTGTTCTCGGAGAAGTACTCGCGCAGCGTCGCCTCGGTGGAGGTCGATTCCTCGTAGAGCAGCGCGGGCACGCCGCGTTCGGTGTTCTCGAAGTTGCGCCTGGTGGCCTGCCAGCGCTCCTCGAGCTGCTCCATCTGGGCCTGGACTTCGGCGTCGGAGGCGTTGAGGCCGTTGGTGCGGACGATGTAGCCCACGCCCTTGCCCTTGAGCTGCTTCACCAGGCGCTTGAGGTCGCGGCGGCGGCCGCCGTCGCGTTCCTTCTTGGAGACGCCGACGAAGTCGGTGCCGGGCATGCAGACCAGGAAGCGGCCGGGGAAGGCCAGGTGGGTGGTCAGGCGCGCGCCCTTGGTGCTGATGGGCTCCTTGATGACCTGCACCATCAGCTCCTGCCCTTCCTTCAGCAGCTGGTCGATGAGGGGACGCTCGACCTTGGCCTCGACGTCGCCTTCGTCGCGTCCGTATTCCTTGTAGAGGTGGATGTTGCGGTCGATGACGTCGTCCACGTGGAGGAAGCCGGCCTTCTCCTGGCCGATCTCCACGAAGGCCGCCTGGAGGCCCGGAAGGACCTTCTGGACGATGCCCTTATAGACGTTGCCGAGAGTCCGCTTGGACTCGTGGCTCTCGACGACCAGCTCCATCAGTTCGCCGTCCTGGAGAACGGCCGTGCGCTTGTCGTAGGGAGTGATGGAGACGAGAATCTCCCGTTTTTGCTTCGAAACTTTCATGGAAAAGACCACGCTGTGCGGAACAGACGCTGCCGGATTCCGCGAACGCGGGGCGCGCCGAAGGTCCGCGGAGCGCCGCGAACCCGAGAAGCGCCAGAATGAACAGCAGCGTCAGGGTGAATGCCATTTGTCCGGTCCGTTTGGCGAAATTCTCTCCTCGGTTCGCTGCGGGGGCCAAACTGCCCGGGAGTCGAAAAGCTCAAAGGAGCGGACGCGCCAAAAAAACGCCTGCCCACACGGGCAGACCTTCAAAATATAACATCATTAATAATGGGTTGGGCCCGGCTTTCTGACCGCTCGGTCAGAATTCGCCGGAATCGGGCGTTTTCGGCGATTCCGGGCCGTTCGCCCGCCCCTCGGCGACGTCGTCGAGGAAGCGCAGGAGCTCCTCGTAGGCCCGCTCGCGCGCCGGCTTCGGGGAGAGGAAGAGGTCGTGCAGCCCGCCCTCGATCTCGACCAGGCGGACGTTCCTCCCCAGGTTCGCGCCGTGGCGCCGGATGTGGTCGCGGTCGAGCACGCCGTCGCAGCGCCGGTAGTCGTCGTCCCAGGAGCGGGAGGAGACGCTGCATCCGCTGTGCATCACCAGCACGGGGGGAAGCAGGTCGGGCCCCGCCTGCATCCGGAGCTGCGCCCGGTGGATCGCCCGAACCCAGGCGAAGTCCACGACGATGCTCTTCGGCTCCTTCAGCCGCAGGTCGTAGTCCCACTCGCCGCCGAACGAGCGGTGGAGCGACCGCGCGTAGTTCTCGTTCCCGCTCCGGGGGAGCCGCGCCCGGGGGAAGAGCGAGGCGAGGGCCGAGACCGCGGGCACGCCGATCTCCCGGACGAAGAAGCCGTAGTTCATCTCGAAGAAGGGGCTGTCGAGCGCGAGGGCCGCCAGGCCGCGCCCCCGGCCGCGCGCGGCGGCGTAGCAGGAGACGACCAGCCCGCCGGTGCTGTGGCCCAGCAGGACGACGGGCGCGCCGTTCGCCGCGCGCATCGCCGCGACGGCGGAGTCGAGCTCGGGGAAGTACTCCCCGACCGAGTCGATCGCCCCGCGCCGCTCCCCTTCGCGCCAGGAGCGGCCGTACTTGTGCAGGTCGACCGCCCAGAAGGCGTAGCCCGCGGAGTCGAGCCGCCCGGCCAGCTCGCGCTGGAAGAAGTAGTCGTTGAAGCCGTGCACGAAGAGGACGTTCGCCTTCGGCGCGGCGGCGGAGTCCCCGCCGCGGAACGGAAGGCGCACCAGCGTGGAGCGGAACCCGCCCTCCGCCTCCGTTCCGCAGGCGACGAAGGGGGCGCCGAGCAGCGAGTCGGGCGCGCAGCGCTCCGCCGGGGCCGCCGACGCCGACGCGGCGGCGAGGACCGGGGCGCAGAACAGCGCGACGAGAAGGAGCGCCGCCCCCTTTTGGCCGCAAGAACCGAAAATGTCCATTCTTCCAACAGGGGAAAGGGCGAAACGGCCGACCCGTCCGGGCCGGAACACAGGGAAATATACTCCACCTTGTGGCGGGAAGATTCAAAAAATATATTTGGGCGGCTTTTGGGGCGAAAGGGCCGGAATCGAGCTTGGCCAGGCCCCGGAAGCCCATCCCCCAGGCGGCATGAACATAGAAGACCTGATACTGCGCTGCGGCCCCGTGTTCGGAAACGTGAGGCTCTCCGCGGACGCTCTTTCGCTTTGGTTCATCGCCGTCATCTGCGTCGTCTTCGCCTGCGGCGCCCTCTACGGCCGCGACTACATGAAGCGCTACGGCGGGCGCGGCGCCGCGGTGAAACTCCACTGGGCGCACTACGCCGTCTGTTTCCTCTCCATGATCGCCCTCTGCCTGGTCCGGAACACCCTCGCCTTTCTGGTGGCGTGGGAGATCATGGCCCTCAGCAGCTTCTTCCTGATCGTCTTCGAGAGCTGGAAGAAGGAGGTGATCGAGGCCGGCACCAACTTCTTCGTCCAGTCCCACGTTTCGG
>CADBQJ010000253.1 GCA_902796785.1 Fibrobacter succinogenes | reverse complement strand
TCTGCGCCAGCTGCATCGGCTGGTAGAAGCCGGTGCCGCTGCCCCATTCCGCGTCGACGTGGGACTGGACGAGCGCGAGGCCACCGTTGTCGAGCCGGGTCAGCGGCACGGTCTTCGCCGCGATCACGCGCTGGCTGAAGGGGATGTAGCCGATGTAGGAGCTGGAGTCGAGTTCGTACTGGCGCCGCATCGCGTCGCGGAACGCGTCGTCCGAGATCTTCCCCGAGTCGCGCGACGCCTGGCCCATGGAGCTCGAATGGTCCATGATGTAGACGACCGCGTTGCGCGCCTGCGAGCCCGGCAGCGGGCAGAGGCGGAAGGCCGACTTGGAGACGCGGGTGATGTTGCGCGGCAGGTGGATCTTGGCGTTGCGGAACTGCTCCGGCAGCAGGCAGGAGGTCTCGCCGTCGTCGATCGCGGTGGCGGTGGCCAGTTCGCAGCGCGAGGTCTGCTTCGGCTCTTCCTCCCACTTGCCCACTTCGCCCAGCGGCGCGCGGGTGGTGTCGTTGAACGCGGCGGAGGTGTCCTGTTCGGGAATCGGCTGGCAGAGGACGCCGGCGTAGGCGTCGTCCCACTGGCTCCAGAGCGAGGCGTCGGTCCCGGGGGCCTTGGTGTTGCCCGAGTCGACGTACTTGAGCGCCTTCCACGCGTGGCCGTCGTAGGTCACCGTCGCGCCCTGGTTGTAGGCGGTCTTCGTCTTCCAGGCGCGGCAGAGGTCCGCGCCCCACGAGGCGCTCGCCGCGAGGAGAAGGGCCGACAGGGCGAAAACGCCCGTTCTCGAAATCAAAGCCTTCATATTTTCATCTTATGCGCTGTTTCGGAACCCGGATCTCTCAAAATGGTAAAATCGCCGCAACATGGCAATTCGGGGCGGTTTTTCAGGAAAAAAGCTCCTCCTGGAGCCCCGACGCGGGGAAGGGGACGCGCAGCAGGGCGAAGGCGCTCCGGGTGGCCATGCGGCCCCGGGGGGTGCGCTTGAGGAAGCCGCGCTGGATGAGGTAGGGCTCGTAGACCTCCTCGATGGTCTCCTGCTCCTCGCCGATGGCCGAGCCGATGGTGCCCAGCCCGACCGGGCCGCCGTCGAACTTCCGGACGACGCATTCCAGGATGCGCCGGTCCATCTCGTCCAGCCCGTTTTCGTCCACGCGGAGCATGGAGAGGGTCTGTTCGGCTGTTTCGAGGTCGATGATCCCCTTGCCCCGGACGTCGGCCACGTCGCGGCAGCGGCGCAGGACGCGGTTGGCGATGCGCGGGGTGCCCCGGCTGCGCTGCGCGAGGACGAGCGCGGCCTCGGGGGAGATCTCCACGTCGAGGATGCGCGCGCTGCGGCGGACGATGCCGGCGAGCTCCTCGGCGGAGTAGGGGTCGAGCCGGAAGGTGAGCCCGAACCGGTCGCGCAGCGGGGAGGTGAGCATGCCCGAGCGCGTGGTGGCGCCGACGAGCGTGAACCGCTTGAGCGGAAGGTTGATGCAGCGCGAGGAGGGGCCGCCTTCGAGCACGATGTCGAGCCGGAAGTCCTCCATGGCGGGGTAGAGGTACTCCTCGACCACGGGCGGCACGCGGTGGATTTCGTCGATGAAGAGGACGTCGCCCTCGTCCAGGCCCGTGAGGAGCCCGGCGAGGTCGGAGGGCTTGGCGAGCACGGGGCCCGAGGTCACCTGGAGGCGGCTGCCCATCTCCGAGGCGATGATGCCCGCGAGCGTGGTCTTGCCGAGCCCCGGAGGCCCGGCGAAAAGGCAGTGGTCCACGGGCTCGCCGCGCTTGCGGGCGGCCTGGATCGCGATGCCGAGGTTCTCCTTGAGCGCCTTCTGGCCGACGAAGTCGTCGAGCCGCTTCGGGCGCAGCGTGGTCTCCGCTTCGGAATCGTCTCCGAACTGGCTGGGGGCGATGACGCGTTCGTCCATGCTTTCCTCAGACCTTGTTCAGCGCGCCGGCGATGAGGACCTCCGTCGCGGCGTTGTCGCCGAATTCGCGGACGGCCTGGTCGACGGCCTTCTGCGCGGCGGGTTCCTTGACCCCGAGCGAGACGAGCGCGAGGACCGCCTCGGCGGCGCGTGGGTTGGCGGAGGCGGCGGCGGGGGCGGCCTGCCGCGCGAGGCCGAGCTTGGAGAGCGGTCCCTTCAGCTGGACCACCAGCATCTCGGCCGTCTTCTTGCCGATGCCCTTGAACTTCGAGAGGGCCGCCGCGTCGCCGGCGACGATGCGGTCGGCGAGGGCCTGCGGCGTGGTTTCGGAGAGGATGCGCTGGGCGGTCTTCGGGCCGACGCCGTTGACGCCGATCAGGGCGAGGAACAGCTCGCGCTCCGTCCGGTCGGCGAATCCGAAGAGGGAGATCTCGTCCTCCTTGACCAGCATCCACGTGGGAACGGTCACCGTGGCGCCGATTTCGGGATAGGCGGCCGACGCGGGGAGGGAGACCTGGAGGGAGAATCCGATGCCATGCACGTCGACGACCAGGGTGGTCGGGGAGCGGGCGATCAGGGTGCCGGTCAGCTGTTCGATCATGGACGGAAAAATAGTTTCAAATGGCGCCCGCCGGGAAAAGGGAAATCCCCCGCCGGAGCGGGGGATTCGGAAGGTCGGTTCGGGCTGCGCTAGTTGCAGGCGCCGAGGTCTGTCCATCCGTAGCTGACGGGGGTATGCCCGGCGGCGTCCACGTTGCAGTACCAAGAGACAGATTCGCAAGTGTAGAGGTGGTTGTTGTAAATCGCCCTATATCCAAGCGAGGAGTAGTCGACGCCGTTCTGGAACGTGGGGTAGCCGTCGCAGAGTCCGCCGCCGCTCTGCGAGCTGCCCTCTTCGGAGCTGCCGCCCTGCGAGGAGGAGCTGGCCGCCTGCGAGGAGGAGCTCGCAGCCTGCGAGGAGGAGCTCTGGCCGCCGATGCAGGCGTTGCCCTGTTCGAAGAGCGAGGGGTTCGTGGCGGGCGTCATGGAGTGGTTCGCGCCGTAGAGTTCGGCGTAGTTGTAGCCGTTGTAGGAGCAGACGCTCGCCCCCGCCGCGCCGCCGAAGCTGGTGCCGCAGGCGGGACCGCAGGTTTCGGTTCCCGCGACGCATTCGAAGAGCTGCGTGTAGGAGTTGGGGTCGTAGCCGGGAACCGCGAACACCGTGTACCTGGCGGTGTAGGCCGCGCCGTTGTAGGAGCAGACACCGGCCTCGGTCAGCTGCGTCGATCCGCAGGCGGTCGTGGGGCAGGTGACGACCTGGCCGGCGCCGCAGACTGCCATCTGCGTCCAGTTGCCGGCGCCGTTCGAGGGAACCGAGTTGCTCCCGTTGGGGTGGCTCATGATCCAGAGCTTGCCGTTTTCCACGCACTGGTCGCCGGTCAGATAGCGGTCGTTCCAGGT
>CADBQJ010000252.1 GCA_902796785.1 Fibrobacter succinogenes | reverse complement strand
GCAATCCGCTCCTTCCGCTCGGCGGCGGGAGGACCCCTTTTCAGAGGTGAGCGCAAACATAGACTTTCTCCGACACCCTGGCAAGGGATTTTTTCCGATTCTTTTTCAAACAGCCGTTTTCCACCCCTTTTCAACCGCGTTCTCGCCATCCGCGCCCCGAATTTCCCAAATCCGCGGTCTTCCCGCTTTTCCCGCGCGAACGGAAAAAGGCCTCCCGGAGGAGGCCTTGGAGAATCGGGGGCGGCCAAGCGCGTTTCGCCTAGTCGTTGGCGGCGATCAGCGCGACGGCAAGAACGGCGCCCACCAGCAGCAGAACGACGGCCGCTCCGCTGTTGTCTTTCCTGGGCGGCTCCTGCGACGCTTCGTCGCACTTTCCGTGTTCCGCGCAAAGCGACATGCGGTCGACCAGATTCTGGAGCAACGCGGTCTTTTCGTATCCGTTGGCGAAATAGGGATACTGTATCGACATCAGGATCTCGCCGGTCGTCTTGCTGGCGATCTCCGCCGAAAAGGCGGTGAAGTACATTCTCCCGTTTTTGACATAGGGCGCTCCGTTCTTGTCGAGCAGCAAGGCGTAACGCGGCGTGATGAGGTATTCCGTGCCATACGCCTTGTAGGTCTGCTGGCCGTAGTTCCGGTTTTCCTGCGTGTATTGCCGCTGCGACTGGTCGAGCGTGTTGATCGACGAATACCCCGCGCCCTGCTCCACGGTCTGGACGCGGTTGCCGTAGCCGGTGGTGGCCGTCCTTTCGGCTATCGCGGAGTAGATCTGCCACCCGCGCTGCTGCAGGATGATCTGGAGCTCCTCCTTCGCGCCGGAGAAGTCGCTCGCGCAGTTGATCGTGATCGGAACGCTCTTCTGGAACTGGCCCGCGGCCGAATTGAAGAAAAAATGAGGCTTGGGCGTCTCCGCCGCCATGGTGGCGAACGCCGCGGCAAAAACCAATGCCACTCCGATTTTCCGCATCGCGCAAGTCTCCTCCGTCCGCGTTCTTCGCGGACGGGAGCTTCGGCCGCCTGCGCCGGCCGTCTCGGAGGGGACTTTGCCATTCGTCGCGGGTTTGGTCGTCGCGCAGGGACGCACGGGGACGCCGGCCCCATGAGCCCAAACTATACCCGCCGGAGCCGGAAGTCAACGTTTTTTCGCAGGGACGGCGGGGAGGGGGCGCGTTTTCTAGTTTCTCCCCCGAAAACAAGGGGTTTCCCATGATCAACCTCATTCTCTGCGGCGGCGCGGGCACCCGTCTCTGGCCGCTCTCGCGGCAGCTGATGCCCAAGCAGTTCGTCCACCTCGTGGGCGACCTCTCCCTTTTCCAGCAGACCGTGCTGCGCAACCGCCTCTGCTCCGAGCGGATCGTCGTCTCCAACGCCGAGCAGTACTTCCTGGCCGTGGACCAGCTCGACGAGATCGCCGCCCGGGCGCCCGGCGCGGAGCTCTCCCGCTTCGTCCTGGAGCCCGTCGGCCGCAACACCGCCCCCGCCATCGCGCTGGCCTGCATGGGGCTCGACGACGAGGCGATCGTGCTCGTCACCCCGAGCGACCACCTGGTGGCCGACGTCGAGGCCTACGAGGCCGCGCTGCGCCGCGCGGAGGCGCTGGCCGCCAAGGACTTCCTCGTCACCTTCGGCATCAGGCCGACCGGCCCCGAGACCGGCTACGGCTACATCCGCGCCGCCGGCGAGGACGTGCTGAGCTTCGTGGAAAAGCCCGACCGCGCCACGGCCGAGCGCTACCTGAAGAGCGGCGACTACCTCTGGAACTCCGGGATGTTCTGCTTCAAGGCGGGCATCTTCCTGCGCGAGCTGAAGGCGCTGGCCCCCGAGATCTACTCGGCCTGCCGCGCGGCCTTCGCCTCCCTGCGCACCGAGTCGCGCTTCGCCCGCGTCGGGATGCAGGAGATGCTCGCGATTCCCGCGAAGTCCATCGACTACGCGGTGATGGAGAAGAGCTCGTGCGCGAAGGTCGTCCCCTCCGACTTCGGCTGGAACGACCTGGGCAGCTTCGAAAGCCTCTACGACGAGCTGCCGCGCGACGAGTTCGGCAACACGCTCTCCACCAAGCACATCGGGCTGGGGAGCACGGACAACCTGATCCTCGCGCGCGACCGCCTGGTGGCGACGATCGACCTGCACGACATGATCGTGGTGGACACCACCGACGCGCTCCTGGTGGCGCCGCGCGGCTCCTCGCAGCAGGTGAAGAACATCGTCGAGCTGCTGCAGTCGCGCGGGTCCGAGCTCGCCACGGTGCACGCCACCGCCTCGCGCCCGTGGGGCAAGTACGCCGTGCTGCGCGAAGGCGAGGGCTACAAGGTCAAGCGCATCTCCGTCAAGCCCGGCGCCCGCCTCTCCCTGCAGAAGCACCGCTTCCGCAGCGAGCACTGGGTGGTCCTCTCCGGCGTGGCCAAGGTGACCAACGGCGACCGCGAGATCCTCATCCACCCCAACGAATCCACCTACATCCCCGCCGGACAGCTGCACCGGCTGGAGAACCCCGGGACCGAACGGCTGCTGATCGTCGAGGTGCAGGTGGGGAGCTACGTCGGCGAGGACGACATCGAGCGCTTCGACGACGACTACCACCGCGGATGAGCGAACTTCCCTTCCGGAGCTACGCCTCCTTCCTGCGCGAACTCTTCCCCGGGAGGAGGGAGGTGCGGAAGGTCGTCCTCGACGCGGGCTTCCGCTGCCCGAACCTGGACGGGACGCGCGGGACCGGCGGCTGCTCCTACTGCGACAACCGCAGCTTCTCGCCCGTGGCCGGAACCCGGAAGAGCGTCGCCGAACAGCTGGAGGAGGGGATCTCGCGGCTGAAGGCGAAGCGGCCCGAGGCCGGCGTCCTCGCCTACCTTCAGCCCTGGACCAACACCTACGCCCCGTTGGAGCGGCTGCGCGCGCTCTACTCGGAGATCCTCGCCTTCCCCGGCGTAGACGGCCTGGCGATCGGCACCCGCCCCGACTGCGTGGACGAAGGCGTGCGCGACCTGCTCGAGGAGCTGGCGGAACGCAAGCCGATCGTCCTGGAGCTCGGGCTGCAGAGCGCGAACGACCGCACGCTGGCGCGGATCGGGCGCGGCCACACCGCCGCGGAGTGGGCCAACGCCTGGTCCCTTTTCCGCGACGGGACCCGCGCGAAGAACTCCCGCGTCTCCCTCGCGGCGCACGTCATCCTCGGGCTGCCCGGGGAGACGCTCGACGACTGGAAATCGACGGCGCGTTTTCTGGCCGATCATCCCGTGCAGAGCGTGAAGATCCACCCTCTCCACGTCGTCAAGGGAACCCGACTGGCCGGAGAATGGGAGCGCGGCGAGTTCGCGTTGCCGACCCTCGGGGAGTTCGCTCGCGGAGTCGCGGAATTCGCGAAACTCCTGCCGCGGGAGACCGCCGTCGAGCGCGTCTCGGGCGAGGCCCCGTCGGAGATGCTCCTCGCGCCCGAATGGAGCGGCGACCGGAACGCCATCGTCTCCGCGGTCCTCTCCGAACTGGAGCGCCTTCCCGCGGACTAGCGGCCCGCGCCGCCCTCCGGCCTCTTCGCGCTTCGCGCCGCCTCGTAGCGGGCCTCGGTCTCGAGCATGTTCTGCGTCTCGCTCAGCAGGTCCTCGATGGTGATCTCCAGCGCGTTGGCCAGCGCGGCCAGCGTGCGCACCCCCGGCGCGGAATCGCCGCGCAGGATGCGGCTGACGTTTCCCTTGTTCACCCCGCTTTCGTGCGCCAGGCGCTCCGCGCTGCGGTAGTCGCGCACGCGCATCCAGAAGCGCAGGTGGTTCGCGATCCGTTCCCGCCACTGGACCGCGGGCATGTCGGGGTATGGCCTGTTGTCCTCCATGCGCCCAAATTAGGCGAGCGGACGGAAAACGAGGTTGCGAACTCGCAACCTCCGGAAGGGCCGCGGGGGGACGAAGTCCCGTTCCGCGCGGTTTTCGCGGCTTTCAGGGCTTCTCTTCCACCCGCTGCACCAGGTCGAGCTTCTGCATGCGGTGGCGGCGGAGCGTTTCGAGGAGCAGCGCGACGCGGTCGTAGCGCACGTCGGAGCCGATCTTCACCGACACGGGGACCTCGGGGTTCCCGACGCCGGCGAGGATGCGGTCGAATGTCTCGAACGAGACGACCTTCCCGCCGACGGCCAGCTGCGTCGCGGAGAGCTCGACCTGCATCGGGCGGACCGGCACCTCGGTCGCCGCGGCCCCCACGGGAGGAAGCTGCAGCGGGATCGTGGTCTGGTCCTTGCGGAAGATCGAGGTCACCAGGAAGAAGATGAGCAGCAGGAAGACGACGTCGATCAGCGGCGTCAGGTCCAGCCGGAAGAGGGCGCGCCGTTTCATGCCCGCGGCGCCTCCCTTTCGCCCAGGGCCAGCAGCACCTTGTTCTCGAGCGCGTTCTGCTCGGCGTCGATGACCGTGGCGAAGGCGTTGTAGGCCACCACGTGGGGGATGGCCACCACCAGCCCGATCACCGTGGTGACCAGCGCCAGCTTGATGCCGCCCGCGAAGAGGGCCGGGTCGTCGAGGCCGCGCTCCGAGACGATCTGGAAGGCGTTGAAGATGCCGACCACCGTCCCCAGGAGGCCCGTGAGCGGGGCGATCGTGGCGATGGTCTGGATGGCCGCGAGCCCGCGTTCCAGCGGGGCGCAGCTCTGCACCACCTCGGTGCGCGCGATCTCGAGCAGCTGCGTTCCGCGCGCCGCGGAGCCGGCCACGCGGGCCTCGATCTGCGCGGGGAGCGCCGGGCGGAGGTCGCGCTGGAAGCGGCGGATCTCCAGCCACTTGCGGATCATCAGCGCGAAGCCGACGACGTTCATCGTCACCAGGATCCATCCGATGGTGCCGCCGAGGGAGACGAATTCGACGAGTTGCATGGGGCGTTTTCCTTTCAGCCGGCCCACTTCCTCAGGTCCGCGATTTCGCGCGGCCAGAGATCGGGGTCGATGGTTTCGAGGACGAGCGGGATCCCGTCGAGGCGCGGGTCCTTCATCAGCGTCCGGAAGCACTCCTCGCCGATCAGCCCGGCGCCGATGCTGTGGTGCCGGTCCACGCGCGAGCCGAGCGCGGCCTTGGAGTCGTTGAGGTGCATGCCGCGGAGCCATTCCAGCCCGACGACGCGGTCGAACTCCGCCAGCGTCGCGCGGACGTCCTCCGCCGTGCGCAGGTCGTAGCCGGAGCCGAAGGCGTGCGCGGTGTCGACGCAGACGCCCACGCGGCTCTTGTCCTCCGTCAGCTCGATCAGCCTCGCGAGGTGCTCGAACCTGTAGCCGACGTTGCTCCCCTGGCCCGCGGTGTTCTCGATCACCAGCGTCACCCCCTTCGTCTTCTCCAGCGCGCGGTTCATGCCGTCGGCGACGAGCCCGAGGCACTCCTCCTCGGAGATCTCGCGCAGATGGCTGCCGGGGTGGAAGTTCAGCCGGTCCAGCCCGAGCGCTTCGCACCGCCGCAGTTCGTGGACGATCGAGTCGAGCGAGACGGCGCGCTTGGCCGGGTCGGGGTTGCCGAGGTTGATCAGGTAGGAGTCGTGCGGGAGGATCTGCGCGGGGCCGAAGCCGTTCTCGGCGCAGTTCTTCCGGAAGAGGTCGATCTCCGCGGCCGTCAGGGGCGGCGCGGTCCACTGGCGCTGGTTCTTCGTGAAGAGGGCGAACGCGGTGGCGCCGATCGCGGCGGCGTTCAGCGGGGCCTGGTGGAGCCCGCCGGAGGTGGAGACGTGCGCGCCGATCGTTTTCATCACGGACAAAGATAGCCCCGCGGAGGGGCCGCGCGGATTCCCGTCTTTGCCGAAAGCGGGCCGGGAGCGGCTACTTCACGAAGGCGTTGACGTAGGAGCCGTTCCGGCCGTTGACCTTGGCCGGGCCGCGGTAGTCCACCATCTCGCCGCCGAAGAACTTCTTGACGGCCCAGCGCGTGACCCCCTCGAACTCGTCGAGCATCGAGGTCCTGGACCAGGCGTCGCCGAAGGAGAGCGTGTCGGCGCCCCCGGGGCCGTAGTCCACCGTCAGGCGGACGGGCCAGTCCTTGATTCCGCCGCGCCTGGCCGTCTCCTCGGCCTTCCACGACTGGGGGACGCGGATCTCGGGGCCGGACGCCCCCTTGCGCAGCGCGTAGCCCGCGGCCTCGTTCCCGTCGGCCGGGCGGACGAGGTAGCCCGTCTCCCAGTTTTCGCCGAAGGTGCGCCAGCGGACGGTGCGCGAGACGATCTCGGGCGCCATGTCGTCCTGCCAGGTGTGGTCCATCGTCGCGACGCCCGAGACCTTGACGGTGTCGCCGCCCACGGCCACGACGCCGTCCACGCGGGCCCACGGGACGTGGATCACCTGGCCGAAGAGATGGCCGTTCACCTTCCAGACGCCGTTGCCGGGGACGAGCGAGGGGGCGATCCGCGAGAACTCCAGGTCGATCAGCCATTCCGTCCCGTTCTTCTTCGTGGCGAAGTGGAGGCGGTGCGACTTCGGGGGAAGCCCCTCCAGCCAGATCTCGCGGTGGACCTTCAGCCGGTGCGCGGCGGGATCCCAGGAGAAGTTGGACTTCGGGTATTCGCGGGCCACCGCGCGCGTGCCGCCCGGGAATCCGACCAGAAGCACGTTCGCGCCGCAGACCGGCTCCTTGAACGAGCCGAAGTTGCCGCGGGAGAGGTTGACCAGCAGGTCCATGTGGTTGTTCAGGCGGACCTGGTAGGTCCAGACCTCGTTGTAGGTCTTGCTGTCGACGGGATGCGGCGCCATTTCGGCGCTCCCGGGCGCGCGAGGAGCCCCCGCGGGCGCGACGACCGGCCCCGCGGCGGAGGGGCCGCAGAGCAGCAGGAGGGCGAGCGCGACGGCGGCGCGGATCGGACGGACGCGTTTCATCCCCCACAAAATAGACAATCGCGCCGCCGCCGGCCCCTCGCGCCGCGGGGCCGGAACGCCCCGATTTGCTATTTTCACGCGGATCGCGCCCCTCCGGAGGAATCCCCCATGAAGACCAAAACGGCCGAACGCTTCGCCCACGCCCTCGTCTCGGCGCTCTCCCGGCGCCGCTGGGCGTTCCTGGTCGCCGCCGTCGCGCTTTTCGCCCTCTCCGGCCGCTACGCCGCCGGGCACCTGAAGATCAACAACGACCTGGCCTCGCTCCTCCCCGCCGACACCCCCAGCGTGCTGGCCCTCAAGGAGGCCAACCGCCGGTTCGGCGCCAGCGACAAGTTCATGATCGTCGTCCAGTCCGACAGCGTCCGCCTGGTGGCCGAGCTCCAGGACTCGATCAAGCGGATCTTCGAGACCGAGTGGAAGGACATCGTCGTCACCGCGCAGGTCGACCAGCCCACCGACTTCTTCGCCGAGCACGCGCTGCTCTACCTGCCCGTCCGCCACCTGGAGCGGGTGCGCGACAACCTCTCCGAGCTCCAGCGCCGCATGGGCGCCGCGGGCCCGCTGACCGTCGACCTGACCGGCGGCGACGGCAAGGGCGAGGAGGAGCTGGTCTGGTTCGAGTCCGACATCCCGCAGGAGCTGGGGCTCCCCGACGAGGCCGCCGACGCGTTCGAGCAGTTCACGAAGGTGCTCCGCGGCAAGAAGAAGGACGGCGCGGCCGACTCCTCGAAGGCCGAGGCGAACGCCCGGGGCGACTGGGACCCCAAGGCGGTTCTCCCGCCCGACCTCAAGACGCGGCTGATCGGG
The DNA here is from genome assembly GCA_902796785.1 of Fibrobacter succinogenes. GTDB lineage: Bacteria > Fibrobacterota > Fibrobacteria > Fibrobacterales > CADBQJ01 > CADBQJ01. The sequence continues at coordinate 1,650 of CADBQJ010000252.1, read as the reverse complement.
CAGCACGAGGGCGACCGCACGATCAACGGCATCGTCCTCTGCAAGCTGACCGGCTCGGCCACCGACCTCGACTTCACCGAGCTCGTGCTCGGCCGCACCGACACCCTGCTGCAGCGCTTCCGCCAGCGCGACTACGGCGTTCCCGTCTACTTCGGCGTGGCCGGCTCCTACGAGGGGCTGGAGGACGTGGAGGCCATGCAGCAGGACGGCCTGGTCTCCACCGTCATCAGCGCCGTCCTCCTGCTGGGGATGATGCTCGCCTTCTTCCGCGGGATCGGCGCGCTCTTCGCGATCGCCAACGTCGTCTTCGCCTCGGTGCTGATGCTGGGCTTCACCGCGCTGGTCTACGGCGAGCTGAACCCCTTCACCCTCTTCGTGGCGGCCATCATCCTGGGGATGGGCATCGACTACTCCATCCACTTCCTGGGGACCGCGCAGCGACTGCGCTCCGAGGGGCTGGACCTGGCCGAGACGCTCGAGAAGACGGTCGTGGACCTGCTCAAGCCCATGACGCTGGCCTGCGTGACCACCGTCGCCGGGCTGCTGACGCTGCTGGCCGCCGAGTTCCGCGGCTTCTACGAGTTCGGCGCCATCGCCTCCGTGGGCGTGGCCATCAGCTTCGTCTCCGCCTTCACGGTGCTGCCGCTGCTGGCGCTCTGCGCGGGCGACATCCCGAAGCGCCGCCCCTTCTCCGTCTTCCCGAAGGCGTGGGACGACGCGAAGGTCGCCGCCGTCATGCGCCGCGTCGCGGTCGGCGGCGCGGTCCTCACCGTCGTCCTGGCCTGCTTCGCGCCGTGGTGCGGCTTCGAGAACGACTTCCGCAAGCTGCGCGCCGCGCGCGACGCGTCCGCCTCGTCGGGCCCGAACTTCCACACCGGCGTCGCGCAGGGGGGCAGGCGCACCTCGTCGCAGCCCGTCGTGGTGCTGGGCGACACGCGCGAGGAGCTCGACGCGCTCTACGACACGCTGATGGTCCGGCTGCACGTGGACAAGGACCCCGTGCTGAAGAGCTTCCTCACGCTGAAGACCTTCGTCCCGCCGGCGGAGGAGCAGGAGGAGCGGATGGAGGTGATCGAGGAGATCGCCGAGCTGATCGACGCCCGCGCGTTCGACCGCGCCGAGGGCGAGGAGCGGGAGCTGGTCGACAAGCTTCGCGAGATGTCGAAGGTGGAGGCGTTCACGCCCGAGGACCTGCCGGAGTGGGCGCTCAACCTGCTGAAGGAGATCGACGGCAGCTACGGGAAGATCGGCTTCATCTACGGCAAGTTCGAGAGCTGGAACGCGCTGGCCGCGGAGAAGTTCCAGGACCGCTACGGGAACTGGACCTTCGGCGGGCGGCAGCTGCGCTCGTTCTCCTCGAGCTTCACCTTCTCCGACGTGGTGCGGGCGGTGCGCCAGGACAGCGCCAAGCTGGCCCTGCTGATGGCGGCCGTCCTGCTGCTGACGCTGCTCTTCTCGCTCGACTCGCGGCGCAAGGCGCTGCTGGCCTTCGGCTCGCTCGTGCTGGGCTCGCTCTGGACGGTCGGCGTCATGGGGATCCTCTCGCTGACGATGGACCTGGGCCGCTTCAGCGTCTACAACATCATCGTCATCCCGCTGGCGCTCGGCGTGGGGATCGACTCCTCCATCCACCTGCTCTCGGGCATGGAG
>CADBQJ010000251.1 GCA_902796785.1 Fibrobacter succinogenes | reverse complement strand
GTGACAAGGTGATGATCAGCGGCCCTTACGGCGAGTTCCTCCTCCCGAAGGACGACCCCGAGGAGATGGAATACATCTTCGTGGGCGGCGGCGCCGGCATGGCCCCCCTCCGCGCGCAGATCATGCACATGACGAAGACGCTGCACACGACCGACCGCGAGATGCACTACTTCTACGGCGCCCGCGCGCTGAACGAAGTGTTCTACCTCGACGACTTCCTCTCGATCGAGAAGGAGTTCCCGAACTTCCACTTCCACCTCGCGCTCGACCGGCCCGACCCGGCCGCCGACGCCGCCGGCGTGAAGTACACCGCGGGCTTCGTCCACAACGTGATGTTCGAGACCTACCTCAAGGACCACACCGCCCCCGAGGACGTCGAGTACTACATGTGCGGCCCGCCGATGATGACCAAGTCGGTCAAGGGGCTGCTCGACAGCCTGGGCGTGGAGCCCGACATGATCCGTCTGGACGACTTCGGCGGCTGATCCCCCGAATCGCCCGAAATCGAAAGCCCCGCTCCGGCGGGGCTTTTGTATTTTGAAGGGAAAGACCTTCCATCGTTCCGGGAGCCGTGTCATGCCCATGACGAGCACGAACCTCGAAGAGAGAATGTACCTGCGCCAGGTCTGGTCGGAACGGCTGGAGGAGTGGCGCATCGAAATCGAAAACGCCCTCTGCGACAAGCTCCAGATCAAGGCGACCGTGCGCGTCCGCGTGAAGAGCGTGGAGAGCCTGGTGGCCAAGATGCGCGCCCGCGACGAGGACAGCGTCATCACCGACCTGCTGGGGATGCGGATCGTGGTCCCCTTCCTCGAGGACGTGGAGAAGGCGGTGGGCTACCTGCGCGAGACGCAGCGCGTGCTCGAGCTGGACCGCAAGGCCAGCCACCTGAACATCCGCGAGTTCGGCTACAACTCCGTCCACCTCCTCATCCGCCCCGAGGGGATCGAGAAGCTCCAGCTGCCCGACGGCTGCAGCGCCGTGGTGGAGGTGCAGGTGCGCACCACGCTCCAGGACGCCTGGGCCGAGGTGGAGCACGAGCTGATCTACAAGAACACCCACCTGCCCGAGGAGTCGATGCGGAAGAAGATGGCGGCGCTCAACGCCACGCTCACCCTCTCCGACATCATCTTCCAGGAGATCCGCGACAAGCAGCGCGAGCTGGAGCGGCGCGGCCACGAGACCTTCGGCGGCCCCTCGCCCGAGCTGACCAACGCCGACGTCAAGCAGCTCAACGAGGCCGCCGCGCCCGGCCCCGGGCTGGAGGAGCTGCTGCGCAAGGCGCTCTCCGCCCACAACCGCCACGACTACGCCGCCGCCGTGACCGCCTACACCGACGCGCTCAAGCTGGCCACCGAGGCCAACCTGCGCGCCATCCTCTTCAACCACCGCGGGCTGGCGCTGGCCATGCTGGGACGCAACCACGAGGCGCTGCGCGACTACGGCTCGAGCCTCCAGCTCGACCCGAACAACGGCCGCACGCTCACCAACCGCGGCATGCTGCTGCGCCGGCTGGGCTACCTCGACGAGGCGATCGCCGACTTCGAGCGCTCCGTCGCCGTGAAGAAGGGGGTCGACGTGGCGGGCAACCTCTTCCTGATGGCGCAGACCTACCAGGAGAAGCGGCTGACATCCAAGGCGCTCGAAAAGCTGCGCGAAACGCTCGAAATCGACCCCTCGCGGACCGAGGCCAAGGAGCTGCTGCGCCAGCTGCTCACGCAGAGCTAGCGCAAAAGCTATTTTTGACGCGATGAAACTCCCGACCGGAAACTTCCGCCGCGCGGCGCTCTACTACGGGGCGATTCTCCTCCTGACCCTGCTCGTCGGGCTAGTCAACAACTTCTCCCGCACCGAGGAGGAGGGCCGCATGGGGCTCTTCGCCGGGCAGGAAACGCTGCCGGAGCCCGAAAAATGACCGAACGGACGGAAAACCGGCTGCGGACCGCCGCGGTCGTCCTTCTCTGCGGCCTTTCGGCGCTGCTCTGCTGCGTCGGCGCGCTGGAGCTCCTCCGCTCCGAGCTCTACGACTACCCCGCCCTGCGCAACCTCACGCTGGCCTCGCACAGCGAGACCTTCCGGTTCAAGGCCCACTTCGCCGCGCTGCTGGAGTACCTCCTGGCCTTCCTCGTCTGGATCCCCGCCTTCTTCGCGCGCCGGGAATGGGCGACGCGCTACATGAACCTCGCCTGCCGCGTCGGGCTGGGGCTGATGTTCGTCTTCGCCAGCATCTTCAAGATCCAGGACCCGCGGCTCTTCGCGCGGCTCGTGGCGCAGTACCTCTTCCTGCCGCAGCCGCTGGTCAACCTCTGGGCGCTCTGGCTCCCGCCCGTCGAGTTCCTCGTCGGCGTCCTGCTGGTCGTCGGCCCGAAGACCCGCTGGAACGCGCGCCTGGTCCTCCTGATGTTCGTCTCGTTCATCGTCGCCCTGGCGCAGGCCGTGATCCGCGACCTGGGCATCACCTGCGGCTGCTTCGAGCTCGAGGGGGCCATGGACAAGACCGAGGCCTGGGTCAGCCTGGTCCGCGACCTGATCCTGCTGGCGCCGACCGCCTGGCTCGCCTTCAGGGGACGCGACGTCTGGATCTGGGACCTCTTCCGCCGGAACGACGGCTCCAGATGACCTCGTTCGACGTGGTGACCGTGGGCGCGGGCCACGCGGGCATCGAATCCTCCTTCGCCGCGGCCCGGCTCGGCCTCTCCAGCGCGCTTCTCTCCTTCGACCTCGGCGCCGTGGGGCGCATGTCGTGCAACCCCGCCGTGGGCGGCGTGGCCAAGGGACAGCTGGTGCGCGAAATCGACGCGCTGGGCGGCATGATGGGCCGTCTGATCGACCGCGCGGGAATCCAGTTCCGCATGCTCAACTCCTCCAAGGGGCCGGCCGTCTGGGGGCCGCGCGCCCAGGCCGACATGGACCTCTACTCCCGGCTGGCCGGCGAGGCGGCCCGGAAGGAGCCGAACCTGACGCTCGTCGAGGGCGAGCTCCTCGACTTCGAAAGGAACGAGGACGGAACGTTCACGCTCTCGCTTTCGGGAAACCGCGAACTCCGCTGCCGCGCGCTCGTGATCACCGCGGGCACCTTCCTCGCGGCGCTCATGCACACGGGGCTGAAGAAGACCCCGGGCGGTCGCGTCGGCGAGCGCGCCGCGGACTCCCTCTCGAAGGCGATCGCGCGCCACGGCCTGGCGCTGCGCCGCCTGAAGACCGGCACCCCCATGCGGGTGCGGAGCTCCTCGCTCGACTTTTCGCAAATGACGCGCCAGGACGGCGACGAGCGGCCCTTCCCCTTCTCCTCGTCGACCGACTTCGAGCTGCGCAACGACGTCCCGTGCCACATCATCCGCACGAACGAGCGCACGCACGAAATCCTCCGCTCCGGCTTCGACCGCTCGCCCCTCTTCACCGGCGTCATCAAGGGGCTCGGGCCGCGCTACTGCCCCAGCGTCGAGGACAAGGTGAACCGCTTCCCCGACCGGACCTCGCACCAGCTCTTCGTGGAGCCGGAGGGGGCCGACTGCGGGAGGTCCTACGTCAACGGCTTCAGCTCCTCGCTGCCGGCCGAGGTCCAGGAGGAGGCGATGCGCACGCTCCCGGGCTTCCGCGACGCCGAGATCCTGCGGTTCGGATACGCCGTGGAGTACGACTCGGTCCGCGCCACGCAGCTGAAGCCCACGCTGGAGGCCAAGGCGGTCCCCGGGCTCTGGTTCGCGGGGCAGGTCAACGGCACCTCGGGCTACGAGGAGGCCGCCGCGCAGGGGCTGCTCGCGGGCGCGAACGCCGGGCTGAAGCTCCTGGGCCGCGAACCGCTTCTCCTGCGACGCGACCAGGCCTACGCGGGGGTGATGGTCGACGACCTCACCTCGATCGAGATCGACGAACCCTACCGGATGTTCACGAGCCGCGCCGAATACCGCCTGCTGCTCCGGCAGGACAACGTGGAGGCCCGCCTCCTGGAGCTGGGGGCCGGGCTCGGGCTGGTGGGCGACGAGCAGCGCGAGCGGTTCCTCGCCTCGCGCGGCCGGCTCCGGACCGTCCGGGAGGCCCTGCGCGCCGCCTCGGTGACGCCCGCGGAGATCAACCCCGAACTGGCCGCGCTCGGCGAAGCCCCGATTCCGCGCCCGTGCAGGTGCATGGAGCTGGTCCGGCGCGGCAACCCGCCCCTGGAGACCCTCCTGAAGCGGGCGGACGCCGGCGTGGAGCTGACCGCGCAGGAAAAGTGCGAGCTCTGGGCCGACGAGCTCTACAGGGGCTTCCGCGACCGCGAGCAGCGGGCCGTGGAGCGGCAGGAACGCCACGAAAACCTGGCGATTCCGGACGATCTGGACTATTCCGGGCTCGTCACCCTCTCGATCGAGGCCCGGCAGGCCCTGTCGAAGGCCCGCCCCGCGACCCTGGGGCAGGCGCGGCGCGTGGCGGGGGTCCGCGAGGCCGACGCCTCGGCGCTCCTCTACGAGCTTCTCCACCGGCGACCCCGCGCCTGATTCTCCGCGAAAAGGGTGATTTTGGCCCGGCTTTCGGCTCGGCCGGGGGATCCCAGTAATTATCTTTCGAGCAATCCTCCCCCGTTTCCGGGGTCCGTTTCACCAGCAAGGAAAGAACAGAATGACACCGATCGACTGGATCATCATCCTCGCCTACTTCGTCTTCCTCTTCGGCGTCGGATTCTTCGTCCGCGGCACCGCCTCCACCAGCATGGAAGGCTTCTTCTCCGCCGGACGCGGCATGTCGTGGTGGCTGATCGGGGTCTCGCTCGTGGCGACCACCTTCGCGGCCGACACCCCCCTGGTCATCTCCGGCTGGGTCTCCACCTACGGGATCGCGGGGAACTGGTTCTGGTGGGGCGGCGTCATCGGCCAGGTGGCCCTGACGGTCTTCTTCGCCCGCAAGTGGCGCACCTCCGGCGTGGTGACCGACGTGGAGCTCACCGAGCTGCGCTACGGCGGCAAGCCCGCGCTGGTGCTGCGCACGACCAAGGCCGCCATCAACGCCCTGCTGGTCAACATCGTCACCCTCGGCTGGGTCTTCGCCGCCATGCGCAAGATCGTCAAGCCCATCATCAAGTGGGGCGACATCCTCCCGGCCGACGCCTACGCCTGGCTGAACTCGAACATCCCGAGCTTCCTCATCCTCAAGGACCTCGACAACACCATCACCGTCGTGATCCTGGTGGCCGTCGTGGTGGCCTACGTGACGATCGGCGGCCTGAAGGCCGTCATGATCACCGACTTCTTCCAGTTCGGCCTCGCGCTCTTCTGCGCCTACCTGATCGCCTGGGTGGCGATCAACAACCAGTACGTCGACGGCCTCGGCGACCTCTGGGCGAAGCTGAAGGGCCTCTACCCCGCCGACTCCGCCACGACCGCGGCCGCCACCGACCTGGCCGGCAAGTCGTTCCTCTCGTGGGAAGCGGTCAGCTCCTTCATCCCCTCGTTCGACGCCGCCTCGGCCCTGATGCCCTTCAGCGCCTTCGTGCTGACCATCGGCGTGCTCTGGTGGACCAACGGCGCCATCGACGGCTCCGGCTACACCGCGCAGCGCCTGAACACCGGCCGCACCCCCTCCGACGCCGAAAACGGCTCCTACCTCTACACCCTGCTGAACTTCTGCCTCCGCCACTGGCCCTGGGTCGTCGCGGGCCTGGCCGCCCTGGTCATCTTCCCCCGCCACGACTACGACCTCCTGGCCCGCCAGGTGACGCAGTGCAAAAACGCCCAGTGCGAGGAGATGGTCATCCCCGGCGTGGCGATGGCCGGCAACGAACGCGGCGTGGTCAACGCCGACAACGTCAAGCTCTGCTTCGACAACCCCGCGCAGTGCAAGATCCGCGGCTTCGAAATGCTGATGCCCGTCTCGGGCTCGCTCGAAGCCGACGGGCTCTATCCCCTCTCCACCACGGTGCCCGCGCTGAACGCCTGCCTGAAGGACGAGGCGCAGTGCTCGCCCGCCGCCAAGGCCTGCATCGCCGGCGGCGAATGCGCCATCCCCGGCTTCGCCTCGCTGAAGCGCGTGGACAAGGCCCCCGCCGAAGCGCCCGCCGCCGAGGCCGCCGCTCCCGAAGCGGCTCCCGCCGAAGCCGCCCCGGTCGAGGCCCCCGCCGCCGAAGCCGCCGAAGCGCCCGCCGCCGACGGCTTCGCCGCGCTCGCCGCGAAGATCGAACGCTACGAAGAGGCCGAAGGCGCCTCCTATCCCCAGCTGACCGTCTACAAGGAAGACCGCGAAATGGCCTACCCGCTGATGATCGCCACGCTGATGGGACCCGGCTTCCTCGGCCTGGCGCTCGCCTCGCTGATGGCCGCCTTCATGAGCACGGTCGCCTCGCAGATCAACTGGGGCGCCAGCTACCTCACCAACGACTTCTACTACCGCCTGATCGACCCCAAGGCCTCGCAGAAGCGCCTGGTGGTGGTCTCCCGCGTCAACATCGTCCTGATGACCATCATCGCCGTGTTCATCGCCAACCAGGTGGACAACATCGGCTTCATGTGGGAACTCTGGGGCGGCATGATGGCCGGCATGGGCCTTCCCCACATCATGCGCTGGCTCTGGTGGCGTTCGAACGCCTGGACCGAAATCGTCGGGATGGTCGTGGGCGTCATCGTGGCCTTCGTCAACCTGGCGCTGCTCGACAGCCAGCTGAGCGCCATGATCATGGGCAACTTCGTCGACGGCTACACCGCCGTGCCGATCCACAACATCTGCTTCGTGAGCCTCTTCAGCGGCATCGCGGCCATCGTCGCCACCTTCGCGACCAAGCCCGTCCCGCAGGAGATCCTGACCAAGTTCGCCGAAAAGGTCGAACCCATGGGCTGGTGGAAGGGCATGAACAAGAACGGCAACAAGCAGCGCTCGATCAAGTTCGGCGTGCTGCTGTGGCTCGTGGGCACCTTCTCGGTCTACGGCATCATGTTCGGCCTCGGCTTCCTGGTCCGCCTGGAAATCGCCAAGAGCGTCGTGGTGCTGCTGCTGGGCATCGCCTCCATGGTCTTCCTGGTCTGGGGCCTGCGCCAGGCCAACAAGTACGATCCCGCCAGCCAGGTCGACGCCAAGCGCGCCGAATAGCCGGAACGGGATTCCGTCACGCGAAGAGGCGGCCTCCGGGCCGCCTCTTTCCGCTCTTCGGGCCGCCCCCGGCCGCGTGTTTACAGCGTGGATACAACTGGCCACAACCGTGTCCACGCATGGCGCGTAAAGCGACATTTAACCGGCGGCAGGGCCGCGAAGAATGAATTTTTAGGGGCGAACGGAACAAATCCCGACGGGGAAGCGATGAAACGGATTTTCGAAATCGGAACGATCGGCGCGGCCGCCTCGGCCGTCTGCATTGCCGCCGCGATGGGCTGCTCGGACTCCGGCCACGGCCCCAAGGCCCCGGACTGCGACAGCGATCCCATCTTCCCCCTGCCCGAGAACTTCTCGGCGACGGGCTACTACGAGCTCAACGACGACCTGCAGCTCGCCTTCCCCAAGAGCGCCGAAGGCGAACTCGACTCCGTCGGCCTCGCCCGCCACTACTGCAAGACCGGCGCCGCGGAAGGACGTCCCTTCGGCGAGGATCCGGTCTACTCCTCCTCCGACGAGGGTTCCTCCGAATCGAACGGCAGCTCGGAAACGGGAGGCTCCGACGAAGGCACGACCTCCTCGTCCGAAGAAGAAGCGGCGGCGTGCGAACGGACGCCGATGCCGAACCACTACTTCAAGTTCGAAACCGGCTACGTCGGCTACTCCGGCAAGCCGATGGTCCTCGGCTGGCAGCCGAGCGCCGACGACTTCGCGGCCGGCGAATGGTTCCTGCCCGAAGGGGCCGACTGCGCGCTCGCCGTGCAGGTGGACGGCTCCCCCGACTCCTACAACCTCAACGTCGTCGAAGCGTGGGAAGGCGAAAACCTCGACTCCGTCCGCGTGGAAAAGGTGACCTTCCCGGGCGGTAGCAAGCCCGTCCAGGTCTCTTCTTCCTCCTCCAAGCCCGTTTCCTCCGCCTCGCAGCAGGAAGCCTGCAACGGCTACACCGCCTGGGACGACGTGGCCAGCTGGCTGGAATACGAAAGCAACGGCCCCGACAAGCTCTACAGCTTCAACGGCGGACTCTACAAGTGCACCGGCGCGAAGCACTACTCCTATTGCGCATGGTC
>CADBQJ010000250.1 GCA_902796785.1 Fibrobacter succinogenes | reverse complement strand
TCGGGGACGATGTAGGCCTCGCGGAGGACGTGGAGGTAGTAGTAGAGCGAGACCGTGCCGTTGAGCGCGGCGAAGACGACGAAGCCGTAGTGGCCGTTCGCCGCGGCGGAGGAGAAGAGGAAGAACTTCCCGAGGAACCCGGCGACCGGGGGGATGCCCGCCAGCGAGAACATGCAGACGGCCAGCATTCCCGCGAGCGCGGGGGAGCGGCGCGAAAGCCCGCGCAGCGACTCGAACCGCTCGCCCTTTTCCGCGCCGGCGACCGCGAAGACGGAGAAGGCGAGGTAGTTGGCGGCGGCGTAGACGAAGAGGTAGAAGAGCGCGGCGAGCGCGGCGTCGTCGGCCGGCCCCAGGAACGCGGCGAGGATGAAGCCGGCCTGCGCGATCGAGGAGTAGGCCATGAAGCGGCGCAGGTGGCGCTGGTGGATCGCGCCGAGGTTGCCCACGGTCATCGTCAGCGCCGAGAGGACGAGCAGCAGCTCCTGCGTCCCGTGGAGCGCGGGGGCGAGCGGCCCGCGGAGCATGACCGCCAGGAAGGCGAACGCGGTCGACTTGGAGGAGACGGAGAGGAGCGCGGTGACGGGGGTGGGGGCGCCGTGGTAGACGTCCGGCGCCCACATCTGGAAGGGGAAGAGCGTCAGCTTGAACCCGATGCCGGCCAGCAGCGCCAGCACGGCGATCCAGAGCATCGGCGAGTCGGGATGCTGCGCGGCCCAGCCGGCGACGGCGTCGAAGCGGAGCGAGCCGCTCAGGCCGTAGAGGTAGGAGAAGGAGAAGAGGAGGAAGCAGGAGGCGCCGGCCCCCATGATCACGTATTTCGCGGCCGCCTCGCCGCCGAGCCGGTCCTCGGAGCGCCAGGCGACGAGGAAGTAGAGCGGGATCGTGGCCAGCTCCAGCCCGACGAAGAGCGCCAGCAGGTCGCGGACCGAGACCACGGCGAACATCCCGACCGCCACCAGGAGGACGACGGAGAGGAATTCGCCGGGATTGCGGAGCGGGGGCTTGCCGTCGCCGCCGCGGACGAAGTAGGAGCGGGCGAAGAGCTCGGCCAGCAGCGTGGCCAGGAGGAAGAGCTGCCGGAAGTGGAGCCCGAACGCGTCCACGCTCCAGCAGCCGAGGATGAGCTCGTCCGAGGGGCGCGCGAGGAACGAGGCGACGAGGAGGAGCGCCGTGCCCGCGATGGCCAGCGGGAAGACGACGCGGTCGGCGCGCCGGCCCAGGACCAGGTCGACGCCGAGCACGGCGAAGGCCAGCAGGACCAGCGCGACGTCGGGAAGGAGGGCGGGGATCGCGCTTGCCATCACGGGACCATCCGGTGGAGGTTGTTGAAGATCGGCGCCACGCTGCCGTCGAGCAGGTCGGCCATCCAGCCCGGGAAGAGGCCCATGCCGAAGAGGCAGACCAGCAGGAGCAGCACGGCGATCCGCTCGGGCGCGCCGGCGTCGCCCAGGCCCGCGAACTTTTCGGGCAGGGGGCCGTGGAGCATCCGGTTGGCCGCGCGGAGGACGTAGACCGCCGTGGCCACGATGCTCAGGATCGCGACGACCGTGCAGGCGCGGACGACGGGCGAGGGGTTCTCGAAGGCGCCGACGAAGATGGTCGACTCGGCGACGAAGCCCGAGAGGCCGGGCAGCCCGAGCCCCGCGAAGCCGGCCAGGACGAAGGCGACGCCCAGGAAGGGCATCTTCGCCATCAGGCCGCCCATCTCGTCCACGTTGCGCGTGTGCGTGCGGCCGTAGATCATCCCGATGAGCGCGAAGAAGAGCCCGGTCAGCAGCCCGTGCGAGATCATCTGCAGGGCGGAGCCCTTGAGCCCGGTGAAGGTGCAGACCGCGAGCCCCATCAGCACCAGGCCGAGGTGCGAGACCGAGGAGTAGGCGGTGATGTACTTCAGGTCGCGCTGCCGGATCGCCACGAAGGGCCCGCAGGCCACGTTGACCGCGATCGGGACGATCAGCCAGGGGAACCACTCCATCGCCCCCTCGGGCAGGACGTACATCGCCACGCGCAGCACGCCGTACCCGCCGAGCTTCATCAGCACGCCGGCGTGGAGCATCGAGACCGCCGTGGGGGCGCTCGCGTGGCCGTCGGGCGACCAGGTGTGGAAGGGGAAGACCGCGGAGAGGACGCCGAAGCCGAAGAAGAGGACGGGGAAGAAGACCCGCTGGAACGAGGCGGAGAAGGGGTACTGCGAGAGGATGTTGAGGTCGAAGCTGCGCAGGTGGCTGCCGAAGTAGAGCGCGAGGACGCCGCCCATCAGCAGCGCGGAGCCCGCCACCAGCATCAGCGTCAGCTTCATCGCCGCGTATTCCTTGCGCCCGGTGCCCCAGACGCCGATCAGCAGGTACATCGGCAGCACGGCCACTTCGTAGAAGAGGAAGAGCGCGAAGAGGTCGAAGCTCATGAAGGTGCCGTAGACGCCGGCCGCCAGCACGTCGAGGAGCATGAAGAACTCGCGCGTCTGCGTCTTCACGCCCCAGCTGGCGAAGACCCCGGCGAAGACCACGACGGCGGTCAGGACGATCATCAGCATGGAGAGCCCGTCCACGCCGACGTGGTAGTGGACGTTCAGCGCGGGGATCCAGACGCGGTCGAGCTCGAAGAAGAGGCGGCTGACGGTCCCGCCGACGGGGCCCGCGGCGCGGGCCTCCTCGACGAAGCGCAGCAGCAGGCCGACGGCCAGGACGAGGTTGGCGCCGTGGAAGACCGCGTGGATCTTCTTCGCCGCCGTCTCGTTCCCCCTCGGGACGAAGAGCGCGGCGAGGGCGGCGAGGACGGGGATCGCCCAGACGGAGGAAAGCAGGATCGACGTTTCCATCTTCGCCTCGTTCTAGAAGGGGAGCCGCCCCAGGACCCAGAGAAGGCCGACGCCGGCGGCGGCGAAGGCCAGGTAGACCGAAAGGGAGCCGTTCTGGAAGGCGTTGACGACCGCGCCGCCCAGCGACGTCAGCTTGCCGACCAGGTTCATCGCGCCGTCGACGACGTGCCGGTCGAACCACTTGACCGGGGCGGCGACGCGTTCGAAGACGATATTGCGCGCGAAGAAGAGCCAGGCCTCGTCCACGTAGAACTTGCGGACGATCGCGCGGTACCAGGCCGGGCGGTGGACGTCGTCCACGGCGCGGGCGACGTTCGCCCCGGGCGCGGCGTAGAGCTTCCAGGCGCAGAGCGCGCCCGCCAGCGCCAGGAGCGAGGCGGCCACGGGCAGCCAGCCGAAGCCCTCCCCGCCGGCGGGAATCGTCTCGACCGGGGGAAGGACGACGTTCTCGAAGAAGCCGCGCGAGAAGATCCCGGCGAGCGCCGCGGGGAAGGCCAGGCAGACGATCGGGAGCGTCATCGCGAGGTCCTCGCGGGCGTGCGAGCGGTCGCCGCGCGGCTCGCCGTGGAAGGCGAGGAAGAGCAGGCGGAACATGTAGAAGGCCGTCAGCCCGCCCACGAGGAGGCCGACCGTCCCGACGACGAAGTGCCCGTCGGCGAAGGCGGCCAGGAGGATCGCGTCCTTCGACCAGAAGCCCGAGAAGGGGGGCAGCCCGGAGATGGCGAGCGTCGCGGCCAGCGCGGAGAAGTAGGTGAAGGGCATCTTCCG
>CADBQJ010000249.1 GCA_902796785.1 Fibrobacter succinogenes | reverse complement strand
CAGGTAGTTCATCCTGGCGCCGGCCACGCCGACGCAGTCCTGCGGCATCATGCTCTGCGCGCCGTTGAACTCGCCCCACGACACCGACAGCTCGAGCGTGCCGGTCTTCTCGTTGTAGGAGTAGAAGGCGCCGTTCTTCAGCGGGAAGAGGACCACTGCCATCTTGCGGATGACCTGGTGGATCTCCTCGAGCGTGTGGTAGCGGTGGAGGTATTCGCCCAGGCGGTTGAGCGCCTCCACGCCGTTGATCTTGCCCGGAGCCTCGCCGGGGGCGGAGGCGCGGGTCTCGAAGATCGACATCACGTCGTCGATCTCGCGGTTCTCCAGCTCGAGCCGGTAGGAGCGGCGCAGCTGGCGGAAGACCAGGAAGACGAGGAAGAGGAAGAGCAGGCCGAGCCGGGCGACGGTCCAGAGGCTCTTGGCCTTGATCACCTTGGGGGGATGGGAGTCGAAGACCTGCAGCAGGTCGTAGACGGGGAGGTCCTGCTCGAGGGAGACCACGTCGCGGTTGCACTCCTTGGAGCGGAGGTCCCAGAAGTCGTCCTGGAGCTCGAAGAACGAGATGGCCAGCACGGCGACGGCGCAGAGGGCGACGGAAATGACGAACTTCCAGACGTAGGAGGAGAGGAGGCTCCTGCCCTTCGGCTCTTCTTCGACCAGGTTGTCGGCCATAAAACACCCCTTCGCCGGCGGAATCGGCCCGGCTTCTCCCCCAAATATAGGTTCATGGCCCCGTTTCGTCCCCGGAAGTGCCTTGGGGCGACATTCCGCGCAGGGGGCGCGGTGCTACTTTTCGGGCATGGCGAAAAAGAACCCGACGATCTACGTCTGCGCGTCCTGCGGCTCCGTCCAGACCAAATGGGCGGGCAAATGCCCCGACTGCGGCGCCTGGTCGACGCTCGAGGAGAGCTCCGCCCCGCCGCCCGCGACCGGCCCGAGAGGGCTCAGCGCCTCCGGAGGGCCCCGTCCCATCGGCGAAATCTCCGGCGAGGAGGTCTCGCGGATCCGCAGCGGCAACGCCGAGCTCGACCGCGCGCTCGGCGGCGGCTTCGCGCCCGGGTCGCTCCTGCTGGTGGGCGGCGACCCCGGCATCGGCAAGTCCACCCTGCTGCTGCAGACCAGCGCCACGCTCGCCGCCGCCGGGCTCCGGGTGCTCTACGCCTCGGGCGAGGAGAGCGCCGAGCAGATCAAGCTCCGCGCCATGCGGCTCGGGGTGGGCGGCTCCGCCGTGCGGCTGCTCTGCGAGACGTCGCTGACCGCGCTGCTCGAACACGCGCGGAAGTTCAAGCCCGAGTTCCTCGTGGTCGACTCCATCCAGACCCTCTTCAAGGAGGAGCTGCCCGGAACGCCCGGCAGAGTCGCGCAGATCCGCGAGTGCACGCTCGACCTGATGAACTTCGCCAAGAGCGCGCCGTGCGTCACCGTCATCGTGGGGCACGTCACCAAGGAGGGGCAGATCGCGGGCCCGCGCGTGCTCGAGCACATGGTCGACACCGTGGTCTACTTCGAGGGCGACCGCGACCTGCAGTTCCGCGTCATCCGCACGGTCAAGAACCGGTTCGGCTCCACCAACGAAATCGGCGTCTTCGAAATGCAGTCGTGCGGGCTCGTGCCCGTCTCCAACCCCTCCGCGCTCTTCCTCCAGCAGTCCGGCGAAACCGCGCCCGGGAGCGTCGTCTCGTGCGCGGTCGAGGGGACGCGCGCGCTCATGTTCGAGGTGCAGGCGCTCGTCGCCTCCGCGGGCTACTCCACCGGCCAGCGCGTGGCGCTCGGGCTCGACGGCCGCAAGCTCGCCATCCTGCTCGCGCTGCTCGAGCGCTACGGCGGAATGCAGCTCGGCAACACCGACGTCTTCGCCAGCGTGGCCGGCGGGCTCAAGACCGACGACCCCGCCACCGACCTCGCCGTGGCGCTCGCCGTGGCGGGCAACCTGCGCAGGAAGGCGCTCCTCCCGCGCACCGTCGCAATCGGCGAACTCGGGCTCGGCGGCGAGGTCCGCCCCGTCTCGCAGATCGAGCTCCGGCTCCAGGAGGCCGCGCGGCTCGGCTTCGAGCGGGCCGTCGTCCCCGCGGCGGCCAAGCTGAAGGAGGTCAAGGGCCTCGAACTCCTCCGAGTCAAGCGCCTCGACCAGGCCCTCGATTTGCTGGAGTAGAAGGAAGCGCGAGCGCTTCCTCCAGGGATTAGGGATCAGGGATCAGGGATCAGTGCGTAGCATCCGCTGCGCGCATAATTTTATTGTATTATTAGGCAACTATCGTTTTTAACAACATATCCGCGAGGAGGGATGCGTGAATCGCGCCGAGTACCGCCGGCTGTTGCTGGCGCTGAAGGAAGACCCGGGCTGCCTGGGAAAGTTCCGGGAAAAGTACCGGAACATCTACCCCTTCAGCGACGCCGTCTTCAAGATCCTGATGACAGGCAACCCTTCGCGTCTGGTCGTCTTTCTGAACGCCATGATGGGGCTGGAAGGCGAAGACCGCATCAAGGATTTCACCCTCGAGCCGCAGGAAAGGCCCGACGAACTGGACAAGAAACGGGTCATTTTCGACATCATCGGCCGGAACGAGCGCGGCGAGCCGGTTCTGGTCGAGGTTCAGCAGACCTCGGACAAGTTCTACATGGACCGGCTCGTCTACTACACCTCGCGGCTGATCGACACCCTGAAGCTCTCCGCCGAGGACTACGTCCTTCCGCACGTCTACGTGCTCTCGGTGCTCACCTGCAACCAGTTTCCCGAAGAGCCGGAGACCTACTTCCACCACGTCCACTTCGTCAAAAACGGCGCGCCTTTTTACCACAAGCTCGACTTTTTCTTCGTGGAGGTGGAGAAGTTCTTCAAAATCGACGCCCAAACGCCCGAAGAACGCCGCGAGAAGCACAAACGGGCCGAAATGCTGCGCTTTTTCCGCAAGGTCATCAACGAGGAGAAGATACCGGCTCCGTTCTTCAAGGACGCCTTTTACGGCAAGTTGCTCGAGGATTTATCTTTGAAGAAGT
>CADBQJ010000248.1 GCA_902796785.1 Fibrobacter succinogenes | reverse complement strand
GCGGTCGAGCGTCGTCGTCACGTTCGCGCTGGGCACCCTCCTCTTCCGCGAGCGGTGGAGCGCCCGGAAGGCGCTCTCGCTGGCCGCGGTCCTCTGCGGGCTCTGGATCCTCTCCCTCGCCTGACGCGCGGACCGGCGTCCGTCCTGTCGCCGCCCCCTTTTTTTCTAGAATTCGCCAAGGCCGGGCGCTCCCGGAGGTCGGAACCGCGCGACGGCCGCAACAAGGAGAAGAGGATGAAATTCGGAAAGCTTCTGGCGCTCTTCGCCGTCGTCGCGCTCGTCGCGGCCTGCGGCAAGGACTCCAAGAACTCGGAAAACAACTCCGCGGGCCCCGGGGGCGATCCCGGCACGTCCGGGGACCAGCCCGGCGCCTCCATCGCCGACGTCTGCTCGAACTACACCTGCCACGTCGGGTGCCAGGGCATGAACGTGTTCGAATGCAAGTCGGACGGCAAGTACTACTCCAACGAAAGCGGACGCTACGCCGAGGTCAACATCGAGGTGTTCTGGATGGAGTACAACGACAAGTACGGCGCCCGCTGCGGCGACGGCGAGGAATGCTCCGAGCCGGATTCCCCGGTCTCCAGCTCCAGCAGCGGCGGCGGATACTCCGGCGGCGGCGGCTTCTGCAGCCAGCACGGCTGCGGCGGCATCTTCTGCGCCGGCGACTGCATCGGCTGCCCCGGCTGCTAGCCGGATCCCGAAAGAACGAAAGCGCCCTCGGCCGAAGCCGGGGGCGTTTCGCTTTGTCCGGAATTTCCGAAACCGCGCCTAGAAGTTCTCGGCGCTGATTTCGAAGTAGCTCTGCGGGTGGTTGCAGGTCGGGCAGACGGCCGGGGCCTTGACGCCGACGATGATGTGGCCGCAGTTGCGGCATTCCCAGATCTTCACTTCGCTCTTTTCGAAGACCTGCTTCGTCTCGACGTTGTTCAGCAGCGCGCGGTAGCGTTCCTCGTGGTGCTTTTCGATGGCGGCCACCAGGCGGAACTTGCGCGCCAGGTCCTTGAAGCCCTCCTCTTCGGCGGTCTTCGCGAACCCTTCGTACATGTCGGTCCACTCGTAGTTCTCGCCGTCGGCGGCGGCCTTCAGGTTCGCGGCGGTGTCGCCGATCCCCTCCAGCTCCTTGCACCACATCTTGGCGTGTTCCTTCTCGTTGTCGGCGGTCTTCAGGAACAGCGCGGAGATCTGCTCGTACCCTTCCTTCTTCGCGACGGAGGCGAAGTAGGTGTACTTGTTGCGCGCCTGCGATTCGCCCGCGAAGGCGGCCTGGAGGTTCTTTTCGGTCTGGGTTCCGGCGTACTTGTTCGCCATGTTCTCTCTCCTTGTGGAAGTCTTGTGCGACCGGGAAACATTGTAGAAAAAACGCCCCGCTCCGGAAGGGGAACGGGGCGCGAAAAAGGGGATTTCCGGGGGATGGGCGCGGTTCAGAAGCTCCCCTCGGCCCGGTACCGCCCGCCCTGGATGGACCAGAAGACGGCGCCGGGGAGCGGGGCGGAGCGGCTCCATTCCCACTGCTGCGCGCCGGAGCCGAAGGAGGCGCTCTGCGAGGCGATCGGGCGGCCGGAGACGTCGAGGAGGCGGAGCTCCAGGTCGGCGGGCTCGTCGAGCGCGAAGGAGAAGCGGACGCCGCGGTCGTTCGCCCGGCGGGCGGTCACCTTCCACGAGGAGGACTCGGATACGGCGCGTTCCACGTCTTCCCCGGAGCGGGCGGCGTAGAGGTCCACGCGGGAGCCGGAGGCGGGCAGGGCCACTTCGACCTCGGTCCCTTCGCCGACCCGGGTCAGCTTGCCGTCGCGCGCGATCCAGAGCTTGTAGCCCTGCGACGAGAGCGCGCCGACGTTTTCCAGCGAGAGCGTGCCCCTGGCCAGGCCGGAGACGCGGCTCGAGAGGGCGAAGCTCCACTTGATCACGTCGTCGGGCGCGCGGACGTCGTTCTTGAAGCCGGCGCCGTCGCGCTGGCTGGTCAGCGAGACGCCCTCGCCCATGGCCAGCGGGAGTTCGCCCACGCTGCGCTCGGGGTCGCCCACGCCCACGTAGTTGTTGGCGTCGCTCCAGCGGCCGGCCTTCAGCGTCACGCGCGCCAGGTTCTCCGGCGCGGGCGCGGGCGCGGTTTGCGGAACGTCGGAGGCGAAGACGGGTTCGCGCCGGAGCTCGATCGTCCGGAACTCCTCGACGGACTGCAGCCAGAAGGCGGCGAAGGGCGGGATGGGCTCGCCGGGCTTCAGCTCGACGTAGTCGGCGGACTCGCGGTCCCAGAGGTAGACGGGGACGTCGGGCAGCAGGTCGGAGGAGATGGCCACGGCGTAGGGGTTGGCCAGCTGGTTCCAGCCGTAGCCGTCGCCGTCGAGGTCGACCTCCACGGGGGAGGTGATCCGTTCGCGCGCGAAGGAGACGGTGGAGTCCACCCAGAGCCAGACGCCGGCGCCCGCGGGGACCGAGACGGGGGCGCGGTATTTCGCCCAGACGTTGTCCCAGGCGGAGGATTCGTACCAGCGGAGGAGCTGTTCGTCGGCCAGCGGGCCGAGGTCGTTCACGGAAGCGCCCAGGCCGGCCATCTCCCAGTTCGAGACGTCGGGGTTGGCCGCCCAGACCGCGTGGTAGTGGTCTTCGACGACGACGGTCTTTTCGACCGCGCCCAGCCGGAACATGGGCCTGTCCTCGACCATGACGGTGTCGTCGTATTCCGTGATCTCCATGCCGCCGACGGGAACCAGCAGGCTGGCCCGCACGGCGTATTCGTCGGGGGCGAGCTCGGGGTAGTAGTAGGCGGTCTTGCGGCTCAGCGAGTCTACGGAGAGGGCGACGCCCGAGGCTTGAACCCGCATGTAGGCGAGTTCGGATTCGCCGTCGAAGTTGTCGAACATCCGCAGGCGGACCGCTTCGCCGGAGACGTCCGCGTGCGGGCGGAAGATCACGCCGGCGGTGTCGAACCTGAGCGTGTCGGCCACGGAGGCGAAGGCGTTGTCCGTCGCATCGAGCCGATACCAGATCTTCGGCGTTTCCGCGCTCAATAACACGTAGTGGTTGTTCCCCCGGGTCATGGGATTGCACATTTCGGCGAAATCGCTCCAGCCCTCTTCCAGTTGGGGGCCGGGCTGGCCTTGCATTTCGGAGCAGTGCTCCTGCTGCCACGCCAGCTCTTCGGGAATGAACTCCACGGGCCAGAGATGGTCGTAGTCCATCAGCACCAGCTGCGCGTCGTTTTCGGGGAGCATGATTTTGTCTTCTTCCCCGATCGTCGGCCGCGCGGGAACGTTGATGGTCCATGTGAGCACGGGCTTGGAGCCGCCGCGAGTGATGTAAATCTTGTAGGGCTTCGTTCCCGGCTCGAGGGAAAGGGACATGCCGTCGCCCCGTTTCAGCGACTTCGCCGCAAGCGTGGAGTCGGTCGTCCAGGAGTAGAAGGAATCCAGCCCCTCGCGGGTGCGTTCGCCCTCGAACCAGATGTCCATCTTCGAATTCAGGTCGTCGAAGAAGAGGAACTGCCGGTGGATGACCTCCGCGGGACGGTCCTCGCCGTCGTAGGCGACGGCGACCAGATGGCAGGGGCTTTCTCGGTCCGCGTAAGGGCAGTCGGTGCTCCAGTCGAGGGCGATTTTCCTCGTGGTCGATCCGGACGAGAGGGCGATTTCGTTGCTCGCGAGCTCGGTGCAGTAATCGACCGGGCCGTCTGGTTCGCG
>CADBQJ010000247.1 GCA_902796785.1 Fibrobacter succinogenes | reverse complement strand
TGCCCTGGGCGTTGCGGGTGCACTGCTCGGGCTTGAACTTGTAGGCGCCGTGGGAGGTGCCGATGGAGATGGCGAGCGAGTCGCAGCCGGTGCGGGTCGCGAAGTCGATCACTTCCTCGGGCTTGGTGTAGTGGGATTCCTCGGCCTGGACTTCGTCTTCCACGCCGGCGAGGACGCCGAGCTCGGCTTCGACGGTCACGTCGTGGGCGTGGGCGTATTCCACGACCTTCTTGGTGAGGGCGATGTTTTCCTCGTAGGGGAGCGAGGAGCCGTCGATCATCACGGAGGAGAAGCCGTTGTCGATGCAGTCCTTGCAGAGCTCGAAGGTGTCGCCGTGGTCGAGGTGGAGGACGATCTGGGGTTCGGCGCAGCCGAGTTCCTTGGCGTATTCCACGGCGCCCTGGGCCATGTAGCGGAGGATGGTGCCGTTGGCGTAGTTGCGGGCGCCCTTGGAGACCTGCATGATCACGGGGGACTTGGTCTCGACGGCGGCCTGCACGATGGCCTGCATCTGTTCGAGGGTGTTGAAGTTGAAGGCGGGGATGGCGTAGCCGCCCTTGACGGCCTTTTCGAACATCTTCTTGGTGTTGACCAGGCCAAGTTCCTTGTAGCTGACCATTTTGATCCTCGGTTGAGGGGGTTTGACTTCGATGACGGCGGAAAAATAGAAAAAAGAGCCCCCGCGGGGAGGGCTCGAAAACGGGGCGGCGCCCCGGAAAAGGGAGGTCAGTCGGCGAAATCGGCCAGCGTGACGCCCGTGAGGACGACGTCGTCGATCGCGAGGGAGAAGGTCCCCTCGCCGTTTTCGCTGCGGATGATGAAACGGATGGCCTTGATGCGCTTCGCCGCGTTCTCCCAGAGGAGCTCGGGCCGGCTTTCGATGGACCGCTCGTCCAGGCGCAGATCCGAGACCGGAATGACCACTTTTCCGAAGACCCTGTCCGATTCCGGGGTGAAGGAGGCGACGAAATGGTCGATGTTTTCGGGCTGGTCGAGCGCGCCGGAGTAGAGCGAGAGGTCGTAGACGCCCGTGCCCCTGGCCATGAACTCGATGGTCTTCAGCCCGGAAAGGTCCATCTCCTTCTCGTCGGGGCGGAGGTAGGCGCCCAGGATGGTCCAGTCCTCGGGGTCGTCCTCGCGGGTCAGCACCGACTGCATCCAGAGGTAGGAGGTGCCGAGGGCGGAGTCGACCAGGTAGGCGGTGTGGATTTCGGTGGAGTCGCCGCTGACGCGGTACCAGCCGCTTTCGATCCCGTAGGCGCGGGCCACCGCGGTCAGGTTGTCGGGGTCCTCGAAGTCGTCGAAGAGCAGGCGCCGGGGTTCGGTTTCGGGGAGGTCGCGGACGAGCGAGTCGCCGGGCTCCAGTTCGAGCGTGGCGCTGGAGACGAGCTCGGCGGAGGAGTCGCCCTCGGCTTCGTGCAGGGCCACCACGACGTAGGCGCCGGCGGCCACGGCGGGGAAGGAGTAGGAGGAGCCCTTCAGCACGGCGCCGTAGGCGGTGCCGGCGAGGGCGAGCCCGACGTGGGAGCCCTCGCAGTTCCCCTCGAGCGAGGAGGCCGGTTCCAGCTCCGCGTCGACCGAGACGACGGAGTCGGCCACGCCCACGTCGCGCAGCAGGAGCGCCTCGCCGTCGGCGTCGATCTGGAGGTTGACGCGGCCGCTGATCCCCTCCACGCGCCACGAGCCCGTTTCGTCGGCGACCGCGCTGTCGAGCACGGGCGTTTCGCCGGCGGCGGTCAGCTCGGCCCACCGCTCGTCGTCGATCAGGCGGACCAGGGCCCCCTTCGCGGGGGCGCCGCTCGAGAGCGTGGCCACGCCGACGAGCGCGACGGTGCCGTTCGTGGTCTCGGTGGTGGAGCCGGCGCTCTTCTCGGAGCAGCCGATCGCGAGGGCGGCCAGGAGGGCGCACGCCAGGACTGCGGAAATTCGGGAGGTCGCGTCTTTCATTCTTCCTCCGGAAGCCGGCTCATCGGCATCAGCTGCAGGTTGAGGTGGTAGACGGCCTGCGGGTCGCTGGCGTCGTTGACGAAGCGGATGACGGAGGCGCGGAAGTCGCGGATCATGGCCCGCAGCACGCGCACGTCCTCCTTCTTCAGGGTCATCGTGACGGTGGAGACGTCCATCTCGGAGCGCTTGTGGCGGTCGATGCCCTCCATCGCCAGGCGGATGGTCTCCTTCTGGAAGTTGTTGATTGCGACGGAATTCCAGGCCTCTCCCGTGGTGACGGCGCTTTCGGTCTGGACCCAGCGCCCCTCCTCGTTGCACCGGATCAGCCCCAGGTTGCTCAGCAGGCGGATGGACTCCTTCGCCTCGCGCGGGGTGATGGGCGGGGAGAGCCGCTTGGCCAGCTCGGCGTAGTCGCCCCGGAAGTCGTAGAACTCCAGCAGCGCGCGGATGACGGCGTGGCGCCAGGAGTTGAAGTAGTCGTACTGCGAGCGCAGGAGCTTGCTGGCCTTGCCCGACTTGAGCTCCAGCAGCCGCTCGAAGAAGTGGCGCGATTCCGAGGCGTTCTTCGCCTTGCAGAAGCGGACCATGCAGTCGAAGTATTCGCTCTCCTTTTCGGAAAGCCCCATCGCCTTGGCGAAGACGGGGATCGCGGAGGTGGAGATGTGCCGGCTCTTGAGCATCACCTTGGCCAGGAGCGAGGCGTCCATGCCGACCATGGCGCCGAAGGAGCGGTAGGTCAGCTTGCGGTCTTCGTAGAAGTCCCGCAGGAAGTCCCGGTACTCCAGGTAGGAATCGATCTTCTGCATGTCCACAAAGTAGCTTTTGGCGCCCGCCGCAGGGCGCTTTTTCGGAAAAAAGTTTCCAAAACTACTTGTCAGGATGTCCACAATCGCCCTTTTCGGGCGCATCTGGCCGTTTCGGGGCGTCGCGGTGGGCGAACCAGCCGGCGACGAGGGTCCCCGAGATGGAGTGCCAGACGCACGAGACGGCGCTGATGAGGGCCGCCTGGGGGAGCGCGGCGAAGTGGGTCATGGCCAAATTGGTGGCCAGCCCGGCGTTCTGCATCCCCACCTCGATGGTGATGGTGCGCTTCTTGGCCTTGTTCATCCCCGTCGCGCGCCCCACGCCGTAGCCGATCAGGTAGCCCAGCCCGTTGTGGAGCAGGACGGCCGCGAAGATGACCGCGCCGCTGCGGAAGAAGCCGCTTCCCTGCGCCGAGATCACCCCGCCGACGATGATCGCCAGGCCGATCACGCTCACGCCGGGCATCAGCGGGCGGACGGCGAGGAAGGCGGGCGCGGTTCCGAATTTCGCGTTGAGGAAGAATCCGAGCGCCACGGGGACGATCACCACTTCGCAGATGGAGAGGAACATCCCGGCGGCGGGCACGTCGATCCGCTCGCCGGCCAGCAGCAGCACCAGCGCCGGCGTGACGACGGGGGAGAGGAGCGTGGAGGCGGTGGTCATCCCCACCGAGAAGGGGACGTCGCCCCTGCAGAGGTAGGACATGATGTTGGAGGAGACGCCGCCGGGGCAGCAGCCGACCAGGATCAGCCCGATGGCGATTTCGTCGGGGAGGCGCAGGAGCTTCGCCAGGGAGAAGGCGAGCAGCGGCATGACGGTGTACTGGGCCAGCGCGCCGACGAAGATGTCGGCCGGGCGCCGGGCCAGCTCGCGGAAGTCGTCCGCGCGGAGCGTGAGCCCCATGCCGAACATGATGACGCCCAAAAGCGCGGTCTGCCAGTTGCCGCGCACCCAGGAGAAGAGCTGCGGGAAGAAGAAGGCGACGATCGCGACGGCGATGATGAAGGGGGAGGTGTAGCGGGCCAGCCAGCCGCTGGCGGATTGGAGAGCGCGGAGCATGGGGTAAAGTTAGTGATTAGTGATCAGGGATCAGGGCTTAAGTGTCATTTCCGGACCTGACCGAAGGGTCAATCTCG
>CADBQJ010000246.1 GCA_902796785.1 Fibrobacter succinogenes | reverse complement strand
CTTCTCGTCGAAAGCCAGGAGCGCCAGGTCGTTCCGCTCGACGACGAGGGAATGCCGCCCTGCCTGATCCTCAAGGGCGACGGCTCCACGCTCTACGCCACGCGCGACCTCGCCGCGGCGCTCTACCGCCGCGAGACCTACGGCTTCGACCGCTGCCTCTACGTGGTGGACAACGGGCAGTCGCTCCACTTCCGCCAGGTCTTCGCCGTGCTGAAGAAGCTCGGGTGCGACTGGGCGGACGGGTGCCTGCACGTCCCGTTCGGGCTGATCCTCCAGCAGGACGCCGAGGGCAAGTGGTCCAAGGGCTCCAGCAAGCAGGGCAACTCCAACTCGCTGCGCGAGGTGATGGACGCCGCCGCGGCCAAGATCCTCGCGACGATCGACGAGAAGAACCCCTCGCTCCCCGACAAGGAGAGCGTCGCCCGGAAGATCGGCGTCGGCGCGCTCGTCTTCGACGACCTCAAGAACCGCCGCCTGATCGACGTGAAGTTCAACTGGGAGCAGGCGCTCTCGTTCGACGGCGACACCGGCCCCTACGTCCAGAACGCCCACGTCCGGCTCTGCTCGATCCAGCGCAAGGCCGGCCGCCGCGTCTCCTCGTCCGAAGTCCGCTGGGAGAAGCTCTCCGACGCCAATTCGCAGCGCCTGGTCCGCAAGCTGGGCGAGCTGCCCGAACGCGCCGTCGAGGTGACCCGCGACCACGAGCCCTCGACCCTGGCGCAGTACTGCCTGGATCTGGCGGCCGAAAGCCACCGGTTCATCCACGACAACCGCGTCCTGGGCGACGAGGCCGAAACCGAGCGGCTGTTCCTGGTCCAGTGCGCCCAGACGGCCCTCCGCAACGCGCTGGAGATGCTCGGCGTGGCCGCCGTGGAGCAGATGTAGGGCCTCCGGGCGCCCGGCCCCTCCGGGGACTTGGGGAAACGCCCGCGGGTTTTCTATATTCGGCCCGTCCGGACGATTAGCTCAGTTGGTTCAGAGCGCCGCTTTCACACGGCGGAGGTCACTGGTTCAAATCCAGTATCGTCCACGAAAAGAGGAGACCTTCGGGCCTCCTCTTCTTTTTTCGCCGCTCCCGTTCGCTTCGTCTATCTTTCCCTCCGATGCCCGAACTTTCCGTCTCCGACATCCTCTCCCGCGCCCTCTCCGGCGCGCCGCAGGCCCGGATTTCGCCCGAGGAGGCGCTTTTCCTGCTGCGGAACGCGTCCCTGGACGAACTGACGGCGGCCGCGCGCGAGATCAAGTCGCGCCGCCACGGCGCGAACGTCGTGGGCTACACGCTCTTCCAGGTGGTGAACTACACGAACGTCTGCCGGATCGGCTGCTCCTTCTGCTCCTTCTGCCGGAAGAGCGAGGACGCCGACCGCTGGACGCTGACGCCCTCGCAGCTCCGCGCCAAGGGACTTGGCGCGAAGAGCCGCGGCGCCCGGCAGATCTTCCTCCAGGGCGGCGTGAACCCCGCCTTCGGCCTCGAGAAGGCCGAAGAGGCACTGCGGCTCTTCGCCGGCGAGCTCGGGATGGAGGTGCGGGGCTTTTCGCCGGCGGAGCTGCTCGGGTTCGCGGAGACCTCCGGGCTCCCGCTCGAGACCGTCCTCCGCCGCCTGAAGGCGGCGGGACTCTCCTCCGTCCCCGGCGCGGGCGCGGAGGTGCTGAGCGACCGCGTCCGCGCGATCCTCTCCCCGCGCAAGCCCTCGACGGCCGAGTGGCTGCGGACGATGGAGGCCTGCCACCGCGAGGGGCTGCGCGGGACCGCGAACATCGTCTTCGGATCGGTCGAGACCGACGAGGAGGTCGTCGAGCACCTGCGCCTGGTCCGCGAACTCCAGGACCGGACCGGCGGCTTCCACAGCTTCGTCGCCTGGACGTTCCAGCCGCAGACCCGGAACTTCCCGATCCGCGACGTGTCGCCCGGGGAGTACCTGCGGACGGTCGCCCTCTGCCGGCTCTTCCTCGACAACGTGGACCACGTCGAGGTGAGCCTGCTCGGCATGGGGCCCGAACTCGGGATGCGCGCCCTGCGCGGCGGCGGCGACGACGTCAACAGCGTCGTGCTGGAGGAAAACGTCCTGAAGAGCCGCGCGCCGACGACGGTCGCCGGCATGGAGGAGCTGCTCCGGGGCGAAGGGTTCGTCCCGCAGTTCCGCGCGTTCGACTTCTCCGACATGGAGCGCCCGGCGGACGCCCCGTAGTCCGCCCCGAACCGTCGCCTGCGCGGAATTTCTACCGGACCTTGATGACCAGCGCGGTCACGCCGGTCGAATCCTGCAGGTTGCGCACCGCCTGGTCGGCCTCCTCCTTCGTGGCGAAGGAGCCGCCGCGGATCTTGTAGAACGGCGAGTCGAAGACCAGGTAGAGCCCGTATCCGGTGCGGGCCGAGAGGGCCCAGCGGCGCTTCTGCGCCGCGTCGAAGTCGCCCACCGTCTCGAACTGGAGCGCGAAGAGGGCGTTCCCCTTCTTGGCCGCGGCGGTCTCCTCGGGCTTGGCGACCAGCGAGGAGTCGATGGTCGTCACCTTCCAGGCGTTCTGCCCGACGATCGAGTCGGCGGCCGTGGCGGGCAGCGCGGGCGGAGGGGTCTTCTGGAGCGCGCGGGGGTATTCGGCGCCCGCGGCCTGGCCGCAGCCGGCCTGCGCGGAGGCGCCGGCGGCCAGCAGAAGCGCCAAAAGGGAAATCGTTCGCAGCGTACGCATGGGACCTCGGCCGGACGGGGTGGGTTTCTGCTAAATTTAACTCCCGCAAGGAGCCCGAATGCAAGAGATCGACCGTTTGCTCTGCCTGGCCATCGACCAGATCGTGGACGGGGAAACCGCCAAAGCCGAAGCCACGCTCGAAAAGGCGCTGGAAACGGCCCGCGCGAAACTCGCCGAAGCCGGCTCCCCCGAGCGCGAGGCGGAGATCCACGAGCGCAAGGGCGACGCCTACGGCCTGATGTCGGAGCACGAGCAGGCGCTCCTCAGCTACGAAGAGGGGCTCAAGCGCAATCCCGCCAGCCGCACCATCCTCCGCAAGATGGTCTCCGTGCTGATGGAGCAGCTGGACCGCCCCGAAGAGGCGCTCTCCATCCTGGAGAAGAACCTGCTGCCGCTCGACCCGGAAAACGAGGACTACCTGGAGGCCCGCGCCAACGCGCTCGCCTGCATCGGCCCGGTCCGTCGCGGCGGGGAGAAGGCGGAAGGCGAATGCGGCTGCGGCCACGACCACGCCGCCCACGGCCACGACGGCTGCTGCGGCGGGCACGGGCGCGAACACGGCCACCGCGGCGGGTGCTGCGGCGGCCATCCCTCCAACTGACTTTCCCGAAGAATTCCTAGGGCTGTCCGGGCACGGGGACGTACCGGATGTCCGTCTCCGCGCGTTCGAGCGACGCTCCGGTCCGGCGCGCCTCGGCCAGCGCCGAGTCCTTCGCCGGGTCGAACCACCAGTAGACGATCGCCGCGTCGGGGTCGCCGTAGCGGCCCAGCGGGTTGCGCGGCATGCCGAAGCGGTTCCACCAGAGCAGGCGGTGCGAGCCGTTCTGCCAGAGGAGCACGTAGGGCGAGAGCTCGCGCAGGCGGGCGTCGACGCGGCGGACGACGTCGCGGCGCGCGGCGAGGTCGAAGATCCCCTTCTGGAGCTCGATCAGCGAGTCGACCGTCGGGTCGGCCAGGCCGGCGATGTTGTTCGACCCGCGTTCGCCCGCGGAGGAGGAGTGCCAGAGCCCCTCGG
The DNA here is from genome assembly GCA_902796785.1 of Fibrobacter succinogenes. GTDB lineage: Bacteria > Fibrobacterota > Fibrobacteria > Fibrobacterales > CADBQJ01 > CADBQJ01. The sequence goes on along the minus strand of CADBQJ010000246.1, from coordinate 6,447 downwards.
GGTCCTCCTGCCGGCCGGCGCCCCAGTTGATCCAGTGGAGGTCGAAGTCGTGGTCGTCGAGCCGCTTGCGGGCCGAGGCGAAGGAGACGCGGTCGATGGAGGCGTCGATGCCGGCGGCCTTCAGGTCCTGCAGGTAGATCTCCAGGTGCCGCGTGTCCTCGCCGTTGTGGAGCAGCGAGAGCGCGAACGGCGCGCCGGCGGAGTCGCGCAGAAGCCCGCGTCCGTCGGCCTTCCAGCCCGCCGCGGCCAGCAGGGCGCGGGCCGAGTCGGGCGCGTAGGGCAGGGGCTCCGCCGCGGGGTCGTCGCGGCCGGGGTAGAGCCCGGGATAGTAGGAGTCGAGCAGGAAGTACTGGTCGAACATCAGCTTGGAGTTCATCTCCGCGCGGTTCATCAGCATCCCCAGCGCGCGGCGCGTCCGCGGGTCGGCGAACTTGGCGCGGCGCATGTTGATCGCGAGCCCCTGGAACCCCACGGGGGACTCGTCGAAGACGCGCGCCTTGACCACCCAGCCCTTCCGGACCGCCTCGAAGTCGGTCTGCCGCGCCCAGATGGAGGCGGTGTAGACCGGATAGAGGTCCCAGTCGCCCTTCTTGAGCGCCTCGAGCGCCTTCACGCGGTCGGCGGAGAAGCGGTAGACGATCTCGTCGAAGTTGTACTTGCCGCGCTGGTAGTTCAGCGCGCGTCCCCACCAGTCCGCGCGGCGGCTCATCCGCAGCGAGCGGTTCTCCTTCAGCTCGGCGATTTCGTAGGGGCCGCTGACCGGGGAGAAGGCGAAGCGCATGCGGTCGAAGTCCTTCCCCTTCCAGGCGCGCGAGGGGAAGGCGAGCAGTCCGGCCGCCTCGGAGAAGTTGGCCCAGTGGCGCTCCTTCGCGCGCACGCGCAGCGTGAGGCTGTCCAGCGCCTCGGGCCGCTCCAGCCGCTTGAGCCCCACCTTGAAGACGGGGGTGAGGTTGGCCGGGTCCATGATGACGTCGTAGTAGAAGACGAAGTCCTCGGCGCGCACCGGCTCGCCGTCGCTCCACCTGGCCTGCGGGCGGATGCGGAAGAGGAACTCCAGCCCGTCGTCGGAAACCGTCCAGGATTCGGCGAGGATCCCGGTCCACTCGTCCGCGGTGGAGTGGAGCTCCAGCAGCGGCTCGTACATCAGGCCGCAGACGGTGGCGTTGAAGGAGGTGAGGTCGCTCCACATGTTGAGCGACTTGGGGTATTCGCCTCCCCAGAGGACGATGCGCCCGCCGAAGAGCGCGGAGGTGTCGGCCTGGGGGTCGGGCTCGCCGAGGAACCCGCCTTCGGGCGCCTGGACGCGGGCGGGTCCGGGCGCGCGGGCCGCCGCGCGCGGGGCGTCCTCGCCGCCGCCGCATCCCAGCGCGAAGACCGCCAGGGCGGCGGCGAGAACCGCGGACCGGCCGCGGAAACGTCCGATGGAGCTCATCGTCCCTCCTTCTCCGGGGCGCCGGCGTCCGGCCGGTTCCGCGTCGCCTCGCGCGCGGCGGCCTGTTCGGCTCCCAGCTTGGTCGTCCCTTCGCCGCGGGCCAGCACGCGGTCGCCCGCGAGGACCTCGACGACGAAGCGCAGCGCGTGGGCCGGGCCCTCGGTCCCGACCACGCGGTACCGGGCGGCGCCCAGTCCGGCGGCCTGCAGTCTCTCGTTCAGGATTCCCTTCCAGTTCTCCAGGGAATCGTCCCTCCCCCACTCCTCGAAGCGGACGAAGAGCACGCGCCCGAGCACCTCGCGCACCGCCTCCAGCCCTCCGTCGAGGTAGAGCGCCCCCATCACCGCCTCGAAGACGTCCTCGCGGATGTTGAGCCGCTCGCGGGTCCCGCTCCTCCGCGCGGACTCGCTCATCTGCAGCAGCCCGGGCAGCCCCAGCTCGGCGGAGCAGCGCGCGAAGGCGCCCGTGCCCACCAGCTTCGACTTCAGCGCGGAGAGCTTCCCCTCGTCGTCGCCCGGGTAGCGGCGGAAGAGCTCGTCGACCACCAGGTAGTTGACCACGGCGTCGCCCAGGAACTCCAGCCGCTCGTTGTCGGGCACCTTGCCCTCGCCGCCGCAGAGCGAGCGGTGGGCCAGCGCGCGGAGCGGCGCGTCGGGGGAGGAAAAGCGGCGGCCGAGCGCCTTCTCCAGGGCCCGGAGCAGTTCCGCGCTCTTTTTCTCCCCGAAGAATTCGGCGGGCGTCATCGTCTTCTCCGCAAAAGCCAAAGGCGGCCGCGTACGCAACCGCCTCCGACCGTCGTTCGGGACGGGATCAGATCTTGGCCTGGATGTATTCGCGGACCAGCTTCATCGTCTTGAGCTTTTCCGCGTCTTCGTCGGGGATTTCGATGTCGAATTCGTCTTCCAGCGCCATCACCAGTTCCACGAGGTCCAGGCTGTCGGCGCCCAGGTCGTCGGCGAAATTGGAGTCGTCGGTCACCTGCTCTTCCTTCACGCCGAGCTTGTCGACGACGACGGCCTTGATTTTGCTGTTGAGATCTTCAGGGGTCATGTGGTTCTCCAGTAGAGTTTGTGCGCGAAAGATACTTAATGAGAGGACGCGGGAGTAGCGCCGGACGGGCGAAAAGAGTGCTCAGCCGTGCAGTCCCCCGTCCACCGCGATGGTCTGGCCGGTGACGTAGGCGGCGCCGTCGGAAAGGAGGAAAAGGACCGTTTCGGCCACTTCGGCGGGGGTCGCGGCGCGTCCCATCGGGATCCGGGAGAGGTATTCGGCCCGGGTCTTCCCGGGAAGGGCGGCCGTCATGTCGGTCTCCACGAACCCGGGGGCGACGGCGTTGACCGTGATTCCGCGCGAGGCCAGCTCCCTGGCCGCGCTGACGGTGAAGGCGACCACCCCGGCCTTCGCCGCGGCGTAGTTCGCCTGGCCGGCCGGCGGGCGCAGCGCCGAGACCGAGGCCACGTTGACGATCCGCCCGAACCGGGCCCGGATCATGGAGCGCGAGACCGCCCGCGTGCAGAGGAAGACCGAGCGGAGGTCGTTCCGGACCACGTCGTCGAACTCCTCGTCCTTCATGCGGACCACCAGGGCGTCGCGGACGATTCCGGCGTTGTTGACGAGGAAGTCGATCCGCCCGAACTCCGCCTCGATCTCCGCGAAGGCCCGCGCCACCTCCTCCGAGGAGGAGACGTCGCAGAGGAACGCCTTCGCCCGGCCGCCGTTCAGCGCCGCGGCGCGTTCCGGGACGTCGCTGCCCTCGAACGTCCGCCCGACCAGGGCCACCGACGCGCCGCGGGAGGCCAGGGCCAGCGCGACCGCCGCGCCGATTCCCCTCCGCGCGCCCGTCACGACGGCGACCCGTCCCTCGAATCCCTTCATCGGCGGCCTCCTCTCTGCAGGACGACGGCCGCGCGGGCCGACTCCACGCTCTCCACGTTGACCGCGGGAATCTCCGGCGCGAACCCGCGCAGCAGCCCGCAGAGCACCCGGCCGGGGCCCACTTCGACGCCCGTCTCGACGCCCATCGCCACGGCGACCTCCATCACGTCGGTCCAGCGCACGGGGCTGACGGGCTGCGCCAGCATGGAGGCGCGCAGCTCCTCGCCGGAGACGGCGATCGCCCCGGCCACGCTGTCGATCGTCGGGACGACCGGGTCGGAGAAGGGGACGGCCGCCAGGGCCTCCGCCAGCTCCTCGCGGGCGCTCCCCATGAGCGGCGAGTGGAAGGCGCCCACCACCCGCAGGGGGCGGACCTTGCGGGCGCCGGCCTCCAGGGCCAGCCGCACAGCCTCCTCCACGGCGGCCTCCTCGCCCGAGACGACCGTCTGGACCGGGGAGTTGAAGTTCGCGCAGACCACGACGCCGCGCGCCGAGGCCCTGTCGACCACCTCGCGGATCTGGTCGGCCGAAAGCCCGACCACCGCGGCCATCGTGCCCGGGTTGCGCTCGGCGGCCCGCGCCAGCAGCTCGCCCCGGCGCCGCACGAGGGCCACGCCGTCGTCGAAGCCGACCACGCCGGCGGCGCAGAGGGCGGAATACTGTCCCAGGGAGTGGCCCGCGATCGCGTCGAGCGTCCCGCCGGCGAGGCGGAAGGCGCGCAGCGCCATCATGGAGTCCACGAACAGCGCGACGGAGGCGTTCTCCGTGCGCCGCAGCTCCTCCTCGGGGCCTTCGAACATCAGCTTGGAGAGCCTGAAGCCGAGGACCGACTCGGCCCGTTCCATCAGCTCGCGCGCCTCGGGAAGCGCGTCGTGGAGCAGCCGGCCCATCCCCGCGTATTGCGAACCCTGTCCGGGGAAGAAACCGATCGTCATGGCGCGCGCCGGGCTCTAGGCGTACTTGTTTTCGGCGTTTTTCAGGACTTCCAGGAAGCGGGCCGGGGTGTCGGCGTCGATCAGCGCCTGCCGCACCTCGGCGTCGGCGGCCAGACGGGCCACGCTAGAGAGGGCGGTCAGATGGGGGCCCGCGGTGTTTTCGGGGCTGATGATCAGGAAGAGCAGGTAGACCGGCTCCTTGTCGATGGCGTTGAAGTCGACGCCGTCGCGGCAGGCCATGGCCAGCACGTGCATGCTGTCGACGCAGTCCACCTTGCAGTGGGGGACGGCCAGGCCGCAGCCGATGCCGGTGGAACGCTGGGCCTCGCGGTTCACCACCGCGGAGAGCACCTTCTGCTTCTGGGCTTCGTCCAGCCCGTAGATCCGGGCGGCGAGGTCGACCAGTTCGGAGATGATCCCCTCCTTGGTCTTCGGGGCGCCGACGTTGCCGACCGCGATCCCCGCCTCGATCATTTTTTCGGAAAGCTTCACGCATCCTCCAAAGTTGCGCGCCCAAATGTAGAAAAACGCGACTTTTCCCACCTCTCCAGGTCGCTTTTCAGCCGATTCAGGCCGTTTTCGCCCCCCGGAGGGGCGATTTCCGCGAAGCAGTCGCGCATTTCGGAGACCCGCCACTGCCCCGGCGCGGGGGCGCCGGAACCGACGAAGCCGTAGCTCCAGGGAACGCCCGCCAGCGGGGCGAGCAGGCGGCTCCCGCGCCCCCCTTCGCCCATCGCGAAGCAGGCCATCAGCCGAGGGTCGTCGCGCCGGGCCTCCAGGAATTCCAGCAGGGGGCGGTCGTCGTCCCCCTCGCGCAGCGTCCAGACCAGCTTGACCCCGTCGGGGCCGAGGGCGAGCGCGCGGGCGAACTCCCGCTCGCACTCGCCGGCCGACGCCGGTGCGCTCCAGCGGTGGTTCGAGACCAGCAGGCGCGCGGAGCTCTCCGCGCGGAGCGGGGCGAGCGCGCGGACCGCCGCCTCCTCGTCCGCCTCGACGTCGATCCAGGAGACCTCGCCGGAGCGGAGCGCCGCCTCGAAGAGCGGAAGCCGTTCGCCGGCCCGTTCGTCGGGCCAGGCGCCGCCGTCGCGCTTCAGGCGGACGGAGAAGAGAAGCGGCGCGTCGGGGAAGAGGGCGCGGACCTCGCCGACGAGCGCGCCCTGGCGCTCCTCGCCGAAGAGGTCGGCGCGGATCTCCAGGACGTCGCAGGCGCGCAGCGCGGCGGGACCGTCCGGAGCGTCCAGGCTCTCGGGCGTCAGCAGTCCGACGATTTGGGGAAGTCGCCGTCTCATGAAGGCGAAAATAGATACTATTTTAGTGTCCCGTAACGACCCGAAGCGCGGGCGAAAGCCCACAACCACGAGAACCTGAGATGCGGCAGCTGTACAAAATCCGCAATCAGCGAGTCGTCCAGGCCGAGGCCGAAGACGACGCGACCATCGAGTTCTACGTCGGCCTGACGGAAGAGGAACGGCGCCACCTGGTGGCCGGCGAGGGGATCGACAACCACACCATCAACTCCGCGCTGGACCCCGACGAGCTCTCCCGAATCGAGTTCGACGACGCCTTCACCACCTTCATCGTCAAGAAGCCCCGCACCTACACGGTCGACCGCGCCTCCGACTCCTCCGAGGCCAACTACGACTTCCGCGTCTCCTCCATGGGGATCTTCCTCTTCGACTCCAAGGTGATCGTGGTGAGCGACTGGGAGGTGCCGCTGCTGACCGACCGGCGCTTCTCGCGCCTGGCCAGCCTGAAGGCCTTCGTGCTGCAGATGCTGGGCTACTGCATCTACCACTTCATGGACCACCTGCGCATCATCAGCCAGATCTCCAACGAGCTGGAGGCCAAGATCAGCCTCTCGATGGAGAACAAGTACCTGCTCTTCATGTTCGCGCTGAGCAAGGGGCTGGTCTACTACCAGGACGCCATCAACACCAACGGGATGCTGCTGCGCCGCATGGCCAACAGCCAGCGCCTGGGGCTGGGCGAGGCGGAGTCGGAGCTGCTGGAGGACATCACCATCGACAACCAGCAGTGCTACCGCAGCACCGAGATCTACGCGAGCATCGTCTCGAACATGATGGACGCGCGCGCCTCCATCGTCAACAACAACCTCAACTCCCTGATGAAGACGCTCAACATCATCACCATCGGCATCATGGTGCCGACCTTCGTGGTGAGCGCCTTCTCGATGAACGTCGACCT
>CADBQJ010000245.1 GCA_902796785.1 Fibrobacter succinogenes | reverse complement strand
TTCTTTTTCATCAAGCGCGCAGCGCGTTACTACGCACTGAGACCTAAGACCTGAGACCTAATCCCTAATCCCTAATCCCTGATCAGCGCCTCGTACCCGCCGGCGTTGTAGGCCTTCGCGTAGCCGAGCTCGCGGGCGATCGCCAGGGCGCGGCCCGCGCGGCCGCCGGAACGGCAGTAGAGCGCGACCACGGCGTCGCGGGAGAGGCCGAGCGTCGGGAAGGTCTGCGCGAAGCCGTCCACCGGGAGGTGGATCGCGCCGGGCAGGTGCCCGCCGGCGAACTCCTGGGGCGTGCGGACGTCGATCCAGACCGTGTCGGAGGCGGCGGTCGCGGCCGGCGCCGGAGCCTGCGCCGCGGGCTTGGCTTCGGAAGCGGGCGCGGCCTGCTTCTGCGCGTTGTTGCCCGCCGCGATCACGAAGACCAGGAGCGGAATGGAGAGGAAGGCCGCGGTGACGCGCTGGACGCGCCTGGCGGTCCATCGCTTGCGGGAGGGCTTGTTTTCGGGGGAGTTCTGCTGTTCCATGCCCGGAAAGATAGCCCTTTCGCGGCGGGGCGCCTTCTATGCGTTTATCTATATTTGCGCATACCCCCGCGTTTCGCGGGAAATACCCTTTCCACGAGGATTCCGATGGCACGCCGTCTCTTCACCTCCGAAGCCGTTTCGATGGGGCACCCCGACAAGGTCGCCGACCAGATCTCCGACGCCGTCCTCGACGCCATGCTGGCGCAGGACCCCGAAAGCCGCGTGGCGTGCGAAACGCTCTGCACCACCGGGCTCGTGGTGGTGGCCGGCGAAATCACCTCGAAGGCGGACGTCAAGATCCCCGACCTGGTGCGGAAGACCATCCGCGAAATCGGCTACGACAGGCCCGGCCTGGGCTTCGACGCCGACTCGTGCGCCGTGATGGTGACGCTCGACTCGCAGAGCCCCGACATCGCCCAGGGCGTGGACGCCCGCCGCGCCGAAGGCAAGGCCACCGCCGAGCAGGGCGCCGGCGACCAGGGGATGATGTTCGGCTACGCCTGCGACGAAACCCCCGAGCTGATGCCCATGCCGATCATGCTGGCCCACCGGCTGATGAACCGCCTGACCGAGATGCGCCAAAAGGGCGAGCTGAAGTACCTCCGCCCCGACGCCAAGAGCCAGGTGACCGTGGAATACGACGGCGACCGCCCGGTCCGCGTGGACACCGTGGTCGTCAGCACGCAGCACGACGAAAGCGCGACGCACAGGCGCATCGAGGCCGACGTCGTCAAAATGATCAAGTCCGAGATCCCCGCCGCGCTGATCGACAAGAAGACCCGCTTCCTCGTCAACCCCACCGGCAAGTTCGTGGTGGGCGGCCCCCACGGCGACTGCGGCCTCACCGGGCGCAAGATCATCGTCGACACCTACGGCGGCATGGGCCGCCACGGCGGCGGCGCCTTCTCGGGCAAGGACCCGTCGAAGGTGGACCGTTCCGCGGCCTACGCGGCGCGCTACATCGCCAAGAACATCGTGGCCGCGGGGCTCGCGAAGCGCTGCGAGGTGCAGCTCTCCTACGCCATCGGCTTCCCCGAACCCGTCTCGGTGCTGGTGGACACCTTCGGCACGGGCAAGCTCGACGCCGACGCGTTCGAAAAGCTGGTGCGCGCGAACTTCGACCTCAAGCCCGCCGGCATCGTCAAGATGCTCGACCTGAAGAAGCCCCGCTACCGCAAGACCGCGAGCGGCGGCCACTTCGGCCGCAACCTGAAGGAATTCACCTGGGAGAAGACCGACCGCGCGGCCGCGCTGAAGAAGGACGCGGCGAAGCTCGCCTCCGCGAAGAAGGGGAAGTAGAATGGCTTTCGAATACAAGGTCGCCGACATCGCGCTGTGCGGCTGGGGCCGCAAGGAACTGGACCTGGCCGAAACCGAAATGCCCGGCCTGATGGCGCTGCGCGCGGAATACGCGGGGAAGAAGCCGCTGGCCGGCGCGCGCGTGATGGGCTCGCTCCACATGACCGTGCAGACCGCGGTGCTGATCGAGACGCTCGTGGAGCTCGGCGCCGACGTGCGCTGGGTCTCCTGCAACATCTTCAGCACGCAGGACCACGCGGCCGCGGCCACGGTGGTCGGGAAGAACGGCACGCCCGAGAACCCGAAGGGGGTGCCGGTCTTCGCGTGGAAGGGCGAATCGCTCGAGGAATACTGGGAGAACACCGCCCGCGCGCTGGTCTGGCCCGACGGCAAAACCGCCGACCTGATCGTGGACGACGGCGGCGACGCGACGCTGCTGGTCACCCGCGGCGCCGAGTTCGAGGACGCCGGCGCGGTGCCCGAGTTCGACCCCGAGAAGGACTCCGAGGAGTGGGGCGCCTTCCTCGCCGTCTGCCGCAAGGTCTTCGCGCGCGACCCCAAGCAGTGGACCCGCGCCCGCGAAACGCTGCGCGGCGTCTCCGAGGAGACCACCACCGGCGTGCACCGCCTCTACCAGATGGCCAAGGAAGGCCGCCTGAAGTTCCCCGCGGTCAACGTGAACGACTCCGTCACCAAGTCGAAGTTCGACAACCTCTACGGCTGCCGCCACTCGCTGATCGACGGCATCAACCGCGCCACCGACGTGATGATGGCCGGCAAGATCGCCGTGGTCTGCGGCTACGGCGACGTGGGCAAGGGCTGCGCGCAGTCGCTGCGCGGCCAGGGCGCCCGCGTCATCATCACCGAGATCGACCCCATCTGCGCGCTGCAGGCGGCGATGGAGGGCTACGAGGTCCGGACGCTCGACGAGGTGGTCGGAACGGCCGACATCTTCGTCACCACCACCGGCAACACGGGCATCGTCTCCGCCGCGCAGATGGCGAAGATGAAGCACCGCGCGATCGTGGGCAACATCGGCCACTTCGACAACGAGATCGACATGGCCGGGCTCAGGAAGATCCCCGGCATCCGCCGCAACGAGATCAAGCCGCAGTACGACGAGTGGATCTTCCCCGACGGCCACAGCGTGCTGGTCCTCGCCGAAGGACGCCTGCTCAACCTCGGCTGCGCCACGGGCCACCCCAGCTTCGTCATGAGCGCCAGCTTCACCAACCAGACCATCGCGCAGATCGACCTCTGGCTCAACGCCAGGGGCGAGAAGACGCTCTCCGGCGTCCGCTACGAGCGCGGCCAGGTCTACACGCTGCCGAAGATCCTCGACGAAAAGGTGGCGCGGCTGCACCTCGACAAGCTCGGCGTCCACCTGACGACGCTCACGAAGGAACAGGCCGACTACATCGGCGTCCCGGTCGAAGGCCCCTACAAGGCCGAGAACTACCGGTACTGATTCCTCC
>CADBQJ010000244.1 GCA_902796785.1 Fibrobacter succinogenes | reverse complement strand
GGCGGTGAAGGAGTAGGCGCCGTAGTAAAGCCCTTCGGCCACGTGGACGGCGGCCTGCGCCGGGGCGTTCGGCATGAGGATCGAGAAAGAGCTTTCGCCGCGGGCGCGGGCGGCGGCGAAGGCGCGCTGGCCCAGCAGGCGGAGAGCGTCGGTCCGGGGGTCGAGCCCGGGCTCCTTGGGGTCGGCGAGGAGGAGGAGGTCGCCTTCGCCCCAGGGGAGCGTCTCCTCGCGCTCTACGAGGCGGCGGAGCGCCCGGGCGGCGCGGTCCTTCAGCCCGGCGGGCCAGGCGGGGGCTCCGAAGAGCGGCTTTCCGTCGCGGACGAAGAGGACGGTCAGCCCCTCGTTCTTCTTCGGGGCGGTCGCGACGGCGATTTTCGGGTTGGTTTTTTCCTTTTGAACGGTCATGTTGCACCTCGTGCGCGTTGTTGGCGACGAAGATAATAAGTTCTACATTCGTTTGCATGAAGAGAGCCCAGTTCGCCGCGATTCTCCTTTCCTCCGCCCTTCTCCTCGGCTGCTCGAACGAGGTGGAGGTCTCCTACGACATGCAGACCCCCTTCGAGCGCGAGCTCTACAGCCAGGGCGACTACAGCACCCTCAACGCCGTGGGCGAGGTGGTGGGCACCGGAATGCGCTGGTGGCTGACCGAAAGCTACCTGCCGCAGGGCGAGGGGGGAGTGCTGGCCCGGCGCTACAGCGGGCAGAAGAACATGGGCTACCACCGCCACTCGCTTCCCTCCGAGCTGGCGCTGAAGGTGCCGATCCGCGCCGACGTCGACGCGCGCGCGATGGGCGCGGTCCGCGGCTACGAGAACTTCGTCGCCGACGTGGTGGAGGGGCTTCCCGTCCATTCCGGCTTCAAGACCCCGCTGCGCGACCCCGCGCTGGTCGACCGGTTCGTCGCCGAGGAGCGGCTCCGCTGGAAGGCGACCCATCTGCTGAGCGGGCGCGTCCCGCGGACGGGCGACCTCACGGCCTCGCTGCGCGCCTCGCTCGGCGAGGACCTCGGCCTGGCCCCGCTCCGCGTGGACTCCGTCGTGGCCCGCGACTACGCCGACCTCGAGATCGAGGGGCGGAAGTGCTTCCACTACTCCATCCACTACCGCCTCGACGACGCGCCCGACGCGGACCTCCTCTTCGAGCAGTTCACGAAGGCCGACACCTCCGACGGACGCAAGTTCGCCGACTTCAAGGCCGCCGGCGCGAGCGCGAAGGGCGACTGGCGGATCTGGATCTCGCCCTCCACCGGCCGTCTCTGCCGCGAGCAGGACTGGCAGGAGATCACGGTCGTGGCCGCCCACCGCGAGACGGGCGAGGCGCTCCCGGTGATCGGCCGCAAGGCCGTCGAGCGGCTCTACACCTACGACGTCGAAAAGCAGACGAAGAAGCACCACAAGGACGCGCTGATCAACCAGTAGCGGACGAACGATGGCACCCGCACGGATTCTCCCCCTCGCCGCCGCCGCGCTTCTCGCGCTCCTCTCCGGCTGCGCCTCCTCCGCCGAAAGCTGGCATTCGAAGGACGTCTCCGGCTCCGTGGAGCGGTGGCTCGCGCTGCGCGAGGGGTGCTGGCTGATCGAGCGGAGCTATCTCGAGACGCTGGGGAACCTCGACCTCGCGCCCGACGACCCCCGGCTCCGCCAGGAGCACGACAGCCTGCGGGCCGCCAACGAGAAGTGCCGGCTCGACCTCATGGCCGCCGAGGCCGAAAAGCACGACGCCGTCCTCATCTGGGAGACCTCGATCGTGGAGCGCCAGGCCGAGATGAAGGCCATCAAGGACGCGGAGAATGAGGCCGACAAGCGCGACCGCGAACACGGCCGCCGTCCGCCCAAGAGCCTGCTGGACCAGTAGGCGAATCAGAACCCGTAGAGACGGCGCGTGTTGGCGCTCGCGATCCGGTCGAGCTCCTCGGGCGGGACGCCCTTGCGCTCGGCGACGACGCGCGCGACGTCGAAGACGTAGCCGGGATGGCAGACCTTGCCGCGGTGCGGGACGGGAGCCAGGTAGGGGGAGTCGGTCTCCACGAGGATCCGGTCGAGCGGGACGATCTCCACGTTTTGCCGCAGCGCCTCGTTCTTCGGGAAGGTGATCGCCCCGGTGAACCCCACGCAGAGGTCGAGCGGGAGCGCGAGGACCTCGCGCAGGAACTCCGCGCCGCCCGTGTAGCAGTGGAGGTGGAGCTTCTGCCCGGCCGGCAGCTCCTTCAGGAGGGGCAGCATGCGCTCGTCGGCCTCGCGGGCGTGGAGCGTGATGGTCTTGCCGAGCCCGGCGGCCTTCGCGAACTGGCGCCGGCAGACCTCGACCTGCAGCGCGAGGTCCGGAACGTCGTCCCCGTGGAGGTCCAGCCCGAT
>CADBQJ010000243.1 GCA_902796785.1 Fibrobacter succinogenes | reverse complement strand
GTAGTTGGCCGCGCAGGAGCCGTTCGCGCCGCAGATCTCCTCCACGTAGTAGAGGTCGGCCACCTCCTGCTTCCAGTGCGCGAAGACGGCGGCCATCTCCTGCTTCTGCCGGGCGACGTCGGAGCCGGCGCTCGCGCAGACGAAGTTGGGAACCTTCCCGAGCGCCTCGACGAAGGCGGCCCAGGTGTAGACGCGGTTGCGGTTGGGGAAGTAGCTCTCGAACATCGATTCGGTGAACCAGTCGAGCACGCAGTGCGAGGCGCCGGAGGAGGCGGAGGAGGAACCGGCGGCGCTGCTGGCCGGCGCGGCGCTCGAGGTGGGGATCACCGAGCTGTAGCCCGCGAAGGAGGAGAGCGCCTCGCCGTTGTAGATCGTCACCTTCTCGACCAGCGTGGAGTCGATGTTCGGCCCGCGCCACGGGTCGCCGGCGATGGCGAGGTTGTGGAGGTCGCCCGTGACGCCGTCGGGGTTCATCAGGTGCGCGCCCACCTGGATGCGGGCGTCGCAGTCGTAGCCCTGCGGGACGATCCAGTCGCCGGCGAAGAAGTTGAGCACGCCCCCTTCGGTCCAGCCGCGGACCATCGCCGCGTTGTTGTAGCCGATGTAGTCGGTTTCGAACTTGAAGTACGCGTCGGGCACCAGGGTGCGGATGCATTCGCCGATCCGGTAGGAGGACGAGGAGGAGACGTCCGCTTCGGACGAGGAGGAGTCGTAGAGGGGTTCTTCGCCGAAGGGTCTGCCTTCCGCGGCGCCGACGGAGCAGTAGTGGCGGGCCAGGGCCGTCGAGTCGGCGGTTCCGGTCGCGGCGTCGAGCGGGAAGAGCTCCCAGAGGTCCTCGTTGAGCTCGCGGTATCCGGTGGCGGAGAAGTTCGCCGGCAGCGGGGTGACCGGATCCGAGTCGCAGTCCGCCTTCTTCGGGCCGCCCCCTTCGTCGGAGCAGGAGGCGAGGGCGAGCAGGGCGCAGAGCGGGAGGAGAACGAGGGCGCGGTTCGTTTTCATGGTCGTCGTCCGGAAAGCGGGGTAGTCATGAGGAAACTAGCCTTTTCTCCCCGCGGCATCTCCGGCGGCGCGGCAAAAAAGGGGTTTACATCCCTAGGCGCTCTGCTTGATCCAGGGCAGCGCCCGGGAGAGGCAGCCCGCGCCGCCCAGCTGCGAGAGGCGGCTCACCCTTCCGCCGGCCCTGCGGATGCGCAGGACGCGGTCCACCAGGACGGGCCCCAGCCCCGGAACCCGCAGCAGCTCCTCGCGCTCGGCGCGGTTGAGGTCGAGCGGGAAGAGGTCGGGGTGGCGCAGCGCCCAGACCTCCTTGGGATCCTTGGAGAGGTCGAGCCGGCCGTTTTCGTCGAAGGGGATTTCGTCGGCGGAAAAGCCGTATTTGCGCATCAGGAAGTCGCTCTGGTAGAGGCGGTGTTCGCGCGTGAGCGGGTCTGGGCCCATGACGGAGGGGTCGGCCTCGCCCGGGAGGCGGGGATCGCCGCCGCCGGGCTGGTAGGCGCTGAAGTAGGCCCGCGAGACGCCGAGCCTGCCGTAGAGCGCGCCGACGGTCCGGACCAGCTCGCGGTCGCTTTCGCCGGCGGCCCCCACGACGAACTGCGTGGTGAGCCCGACCCGCCGGAACGGCCCCTCCTTCGAGGTCCAGAGCGCCAGCTTCTTCATGGGGGCGACGATCTCCTCCATGTAGTTCTTGCGGCGCGAGAGGAGCGCGAAGCGGGCGGCCGTGGGGGCCTCCAGGTTGAGCGAGACCGCGTCGGCCAGCCGAAGCGCCTCCTGCATCGCCGCGTCGCTCGCCCCGGGGAGGATCTTGAGGTGGATGTAGCCCCGGAACCCCTCCCGGCGCCGGAGGATGGCGGCCGTGTCGATCATCCGGGCCATCGAGCGGTCCGGATTGTCCGACAGGCTGCTGGTGAGGAAAATCCCGAAGACCCGCCGTTGCCGGAGAAAGTCCATGAACATTCCGGCGAGTTCCTCGGGTTCCAGAAGGCAACGGCGGACATCCCGATCGGCCCGGAGGGGACAATAGGCGCAGTCGCTTGAGCACCGGTTGTCCACGAGCGTTCTCAGGAAGGCACTCTTTCCGCCGTTGGGGAGCGTGACGGGGTAGATCCATCTGTCTCCCTCCGAATTCCTGACGCGGTTGTCGTTGGCCGACCCGCAGGCGCACGAAAGGTCGTAGCGCGCGTCGCCCGAAAGGTTCCGCAGCCGCTCCATGGCGTCCATCCCGCGGCGGACGGCCGGGCCGCGCGACAGCCCCGCCCGGCAGGGGCGGGCGCAGGATGCGCAGTTTCCGGAGCAACAGCCCATTCGCGATTCTCCTCTTCGGTGTCCTTTCGTGCAGTGCCTATTTGTGCACCAATGTAGCAAAAAGAGAGCCGCCCGGCGGGATTTTCGTGCGGAAATCCGGCGAAAAGCCCTCCTATCCTTGCTAAATTCCCGATATGGAAGAGACGAAGGTTCCGGAAGAGCTCGAAGAGGATCTCGACGACGCCGTCGAACTCGAAGAACGGCCTCCCATCAAGACCAAGGAGGACCGCGCCGCCCTCTTCCAGGCGCTCGTCTTCGCCAGCCCCGACGTGATGACCTTCGCCAAGGTCAAGGAGGCCTTCGGCGACGCCATCGACCTCCAGGGCGCCCGCGACTGCCTGAAACTGGCGAACCAGCAGCTGGCCTCCATCAATTCCCCCTTCGAAATGGTCGAGCAGGGCGGCGGCTTCCGCTTCCGCACCCGCGCGCTCTGGGCCCCGTGGGTCCGGGCGGTCGTGGCTCCCGACGTCCAGTCGCGCCGCCTCACCCCGCAGGCGCTGGAGACCCTGGCGATCATCGCCTACAACCAGCCCATCACCCGCCTGGAGATCGAGAACATCCGCGGCGTGACCTGCACCGGGCCGCTCAAGTCGCTCCTCGACCGCCGCCTGATCGCCCTCGTGGGGCGCGCCGACACGCTCGGTTCCCCCTTCCAGTACGGCACCACGCGCGAATTCCTCGTCTATTTCGGCATCAACAAGGTGCCGGACGACCTGCCGCACCTCCGCGAGCTGGAGGACATCGTGCGGGCGAACGAGCTGATTCCGCCGCTGCTCCGCCCGGCCCCCGCGCCGGAGGAGGGCGAGACCCCGCCGCCGGACCTCTCCGAGCCGCAGATGCCGCTCTGACGCCCGCTTCGGCGGTCCGCGGCCCTTGGGAAAACGGGAGTTTCTTGCTATATTCAGCGCTCCCGTGAAATCAACCGACAAACCCAATCGCAACCTCATCATCGCGCTCGACGGTCCTTCCGGCACCGGCAAGAGCACCACGGCGCGTCTGGTCGCGAAGAAGCTCGGGCTCACCTACATCGACACCGGCGCCATGTACAGGGGACTCACCTGGAAGGCGCTGTCGCGCGGCGTTCCGTGCACCGACGAGGAGGCGCTCGTGCGTCTCTTCGCCGAGACGGAAATCGGTTTCGACGAACGGGGCAATCTCCTGGTGGACGGCATCTCGCGCGCCGCGGAAATCCGCACTCCCGAAGTGTCGGCGAACGTGTCGCCCTGCAGCGTCCACCCCCGCGTCCGCGAAAGGATGGTCGAGCTCCAGCGCAAGGTCGCCGAAGCCCGGTCCAGCATCCTCGACGGGCGCGACGTCGGCACCACCGTCTTCCCCCGCGCGGACCTCAAGTTCTACATGGTGGCGGACACGAAGGTGCGGGCGAAGCGGCGGTTCGACGAACTCGTCGCCATGGGAGCGTCCACGACCCTCGAAGAGGTGGAGGCCAACCTGCTCGAACGCGACCGCATCGACAGTTCGCGCGCGGCCTCCCCGCTCCGCAAGGCCGAAGACGCCGAGGAGATCGACACCACCGGTCTGACCATCGAAGAACAGGTCGACAGGATCGTCCGCCGCGCGGAGGTGGTGCGCGCAGGGACGACCCCGAAACCGCAAGGAAACAACATGTCCAAAATCACGTATGGCGACGAAGAGACCCTGAAGGAGATCGAAGCCGCCGAATCCCGTTTTGCCGGCCGCGCCGTCGAAGGCGAAGGCGTCGAACAGTACTTTGACACCATGAACGGCCTCGAAGTCGGCAAGGTCGTCAACGGCACCGTGCTGAAGATCGACGACCAGGAAGTCCTGGTCGACGTCGCCTTCAAGTCCGAAGGCTCGATCCCGCGCGCCGAATTCAAAGACATGCCCGACCTCAAGGTGGGCGACGTCGTCGAGATCTACATCGAGGAGCTCGAGGACGACAACGGCTCGCTCCGCCTCTCGAAGCAGCGCGCCGACTTCATCCGCGTCTGGGAAAAGATCCGCGTGGCCTACGAAAACAACGAAGTGGTGCGCGGCAAGCTCGTCCGCCGCATCAAGGGCGGCGTGGTCGTCGACCTCTTCGGCATCGAGGCCTTCCTCCCCGGCTCGCAGATCGACCTCCGCCAGATCCCGGACATCAACGCCCTCATCGGCCAGGAATTCGACCTCAAGGTCATCAAGGTCAACAAGGCCCGCCGCAACATCGTCGTGTCCCGCCGCGTCGTTCTCGAAGAAGAACGCAACAAG
>CADBQJ010000242.1 GCA_902796785.1 Fibrobacter succinogenes | reverse complement strand
CGCAGGAGGAGGTGTCGTCGCCCAGCTGCGTCATCAGGTCGAAGACGACCGCCGCGTTGAGGATCTGGTGGTCGACGAAGACGCGGTGGCGGCCGACGATCCCGTCGGTCAGGCCGAGGGTGTCGCGGCGGATGAGGGCGCCCAGCGCGTCGCGGCTGACGCGGATGCCGGTCTTCTGCTCGCCGCTCAGCCGCCGCATGAAGCGCATCGCCTTGAGCATCTGGGTCGCCGAGCTGTCGGCGTCGTCGCTGAAGGTCTGCACCAGGCGGAGGACGACGTCGTGGTTCACGTCGTGGGCGCGCAGCTCGGCCTTGGCCAGCCCGAAGTAGGCCTTGGACTTGGTGGAGTCGTGCTTGAGCACTTCGGCGTAGAGCTTGGCGGCCTTGGAGTTCGCCCCGTCGCGGAGGTGCTTTTCGGCTTCGAGGATCTTGGCGTTGTCGGAGAGGTCGCGCCCGTTCGCTTCGCCCAGCGGGTTGAAGAGGTTGCATCCCGCCAGGAGCAGCAGGCAGGGGAGCAGCGCCCTTCGAATCGCGAGCAATGGACGCCGGTCTTGACGAATGGCCATTGTTCCTCCGGAAAACGGGTGGACGGGGGACCCGGAAGTCTCCCTATTCCTACAATCTATTCCCAATTCTACCATTTTTTCCCGAAAATGCGCCGATTATGACGATTTTTGCAATTTTTCCGATATGGCGGACGACGCTTTCACCGTGCTGAACGACAGGCGGGCCGTTTTGGCCGAACGGGCCCTGGTCGCCTGGCTGCGCGAGTGCGCTTCCGCGACCCCCGACACGCGCCCCTGCGCCTCTCCCGAGGAGGCCGCCGCCCTGGTCGCCCCCGTCCTGGAGGGGCTCCTGGCCCGCGCGGCGGAGTTCCACGCCCGGCTCGACCGCTGGATCGCCCTGGCGCTGCGCCCGGTGCGGGACCGCGTGGCCTGCGCGAAGTCCTGCGCGACCTGCTGCCGCCACTACGTCTGCAGCGTGGAACCCTTCGAGCACCTCCGGCTCTACGCCGCGCTGCGCGAAACGCCCGGCTTCGCGGCCGCGCTGGAGCGGGCCGCCCTGAACGAACGGCGTTTCGCGCCGCTCTGGGAGCGGGCGGAGCGCGCCGCCGCGGCGGAGGCCGTCGAGGAGACCGGGAAGCCGGAGCACGACGACCTCTTCTACGACGGCCTTCTCCAGCGCTACTACGAGCTCCGGCTTCCCTGCCCGGTCTTCTCCGCCGCGGCGGGCACCTGCGGGCGCCACGACGCGCGGCCGGCCAGCTGCCGGCTCTACTTCGCGCTCGACGACCCGAAGTTCTGCGAGCCGGAGAACCTCCGCGCCGGGGCAGGCCGGGGGTTCCTGCTGGAGCTTCCGGACGCCGTGGAGGAGGCGATCGGGGAGTGGTCCGGCCGCCTGGAGGGGCTGGATCTGGGCGACCGGATGGCGGACGCGCTCCTCCGGCTCAACGTGCTGGACGGAATCCTCTTCGGCGCTACTTCCGCTTGTTGCGGAACGCCTGGAGCCCCTTCGAGTTCTTCCCCTCCTCGAAGTACTCCGTCGCGCGGATGAGCGAGGCCCACTTGGAGTAGCCGAAGTTCCGGGGGCTCAGCGAGATCTGGTTGTTGATCCGCTGGGTGACCTGCGAGGCGAGCGCCCATTCGTCGTCGTCGGCCGTCTCGTCGATGGCCTTGCGGATGGCGTTCATGATCTGCGCGTGGCCGCGGAGCTTGTTGCGGTCCCACCGCTCCACGTCGCTCGTGGCGCCCTTGTTCTCTGTCGGCTTGCGGAACTGGTCCACGTAGACGAACGAGTTGCAGGAGTCGATGAAGGGCTGGGGGGTCTTGCTCTCGCCGAACCCCAGCACCTGCTTGCCCTTGGCGCGGAGCTTCATGGCCAGCGGGGTGAAGTCGGAGTCGCTGCTGACGATGGCGAAGACGTCGACGTTCTCGGAGAAGAGGATCTCCATCGCGTCGATGGCCAGCGCGAGGTCGGTGGCGTTCTTCCCCTTGGTGTAGGCGAACTGCTGCACGGGCTGGATGGCGAAGGGGTGGAGCATCTCCTCCCAGGGGTTGTTCCCCTTCCAGTTGCCGTAGGCCCGGCGGATGCAGGTCTCCCCGTAGTTGGAGAGCTCCTCGACGATGCCGTAGATGGCCACGGCGCGGGCGTTGTCGCAGTCGATGAACAGCGCGATTTTCTTCTTTTCTTCCATGGCGGAATCCGGAAACGGGGCGCGAGGCCCCTAGGGGTCCATCCCGAGGACGGCGCGGGCGAGCTGGTCGGCGCAGGAGGTCGGCTTGTTCCCGCAGGAGTTGCCCAGAAGCTTCGAAGCGATCTCCTCGGCGGTCATCCCGTCGCAGAGCTTCGCGACGGCCTTCAGGTTGCCGTTGCAACCGCCCGCGAAGCGGATGTTGCGGATCCTGTCGCCGTCCCGCTCGAAGCGGATCTCCGTCGCGCAGACGCCTCTGGTCTTGAAGGTCTCTTCCATGTTCTCCTCCGGGAATCGGGTTGTGGGACAAATTTAGCGATTAGGTCTGAAATTAGGGATTAGGTCTTAGGGATCAGGGATCAGTGCGTAGTATCCGCTTCGCGCCTTGATGAAGAAAGTGTTCCGGCGGGGAGTTCTTTGTTTTTCTATTGCCGCAGGCCATTGTACGCACTAGGACCCAAGACCTGATCCCTGACCACTAATCCGGGATTATATTCTTGATAACGGCAACATCGAGGTGCATCATGAAATTCGCGCGGTCGTTTTCCGTTTCGCTTGTTTTCGCGGCGTTGCTCGCTCCGGCGGCCTTCGCCGACCCCCTTCCCGAAATCGAGG
>CADBQJ010000241.1 GCA_902796785.1 Fibrobacter succinogenes | reverse complement strand
TCCCCGCCGGAACGGGCGAGGAGGAGGAGCATGGTGGCGCGGACGCGCTTGCCCTGGGCGCCGAGCATCAGGCGCATGCGGTCGCGGACGCAGTCCGGCGCGGTGTCGGCCACGTCGCGGGCGATGCGCTCCATCTCGCGGAGCTCGTCGGCGACGGAGGAACGGATGTCGTGCAGGAGCAGGTGTTCGGCGAAGGCGGCCAAAAGAATCCTCGTTTTTGGAGTCAAAGATAGAAAGGCATTTCTAGCTTAGGGACATGGCGAAAGACCGCGACTACTACTGGGTGGAGTACGTCACCCCCGTCGAAGAGACCGAACTGAACTCCTGGAGGCTCTTCCAGGCCGGCGCCCCGGCCGTGGAGGAGGTGGACGTCCCGGGCGATCCCTCGCGCCGGATCCTGCGGGTGAGCGACGACTCGAAGGAGCTGATCGAGCACCTGGCCTCCACCCTCCCGACGCTCCCCTGCGCCACCGGCTCGGCCCCCGACCGCGACTGGGACGTCTGGTGGCGCTCGCAGCAGCACCCGATCGAGGTCACGCCGCACCTGCGCGTGCGCCCGCCGTGGGTCGAGACTCCCCCGCGGCTGAACACGCTCGACCTGGTGATCGAGGCGAAGATGGCCTTCGGCACCGGCCACCACGAGTCCACCCGCCTGGCCGCGCTCCTCATGGAGCGGCACCTGCCCGCCGTCCGCCCCTGCCGCGTGCTCGACGTGGGGACGGGGACCGGCATCCTGGCGATGTACGCCCGCCACATGGGCGCCGACCCGATCGGCACCGAGATCGACCCGCTCTGCCTGGAGAGCCTCCGCGAGAACTGGAGGAACAACGGCTTCGGCGAGCCCCGCGCCGCCCTCGCGCCGCTGGAGGCCCTCCGCGCCGACCGCCCGTTCCACCTCGTGGTCTGCAACATGATCCGCACCGAGCTCTGGCCGCTGCGCGAGGCGATGATGGAGCGCCTGGCCATGGACGGCGTCCTGATCTTCAGCGGCCAGCTGGCCTCGGAAAGGCAGATCGTGCTCGACTGGTTCGCCGAGGCGGGCCTGGAGACGCTCGAGGAGCGCGAAGAGGGCGAATGGTGGGCCGTGGCGGCCCGCAAGACCCGCGACTGGAGGCCCTAGCGCAGCCTGGCCATCAGGTTGTCGACGCTGCGCCGCAGCCCGGGATCCGCCTCGAGCGACTTTTCGACGTTGTTGACCGCGGAGACCACGGTGGAGTGGTCGCGCCCGCTGAAGTAGTTCCCCACCGACTTCAGGCTCATCTTGGTGAGCTTGCGCATGAGGTACATGGCGACCATGCGGGCGCCCGCGGCCTCCTGCGTCCCGCGCCCCTTCTCGAGGATGCGCGACTCGTCGATGTGGAACTCGGCGCAGACGGCGCCGAGGATCTGGCTCGCGGTGACCGGCCCGCGCGCGCTCTGCCCGATGCTGCCGAGCACCTTGTCGACCAGCTCGGGGGTGATGTCGCACTTGTTGCAGGTGGCCGCGAATAGCAGCTGGCGGAGCACCTGCTCGAGCATGCGGATGTTGGGGGCCACGCGCATGGCGATGGCGCGGATGATCTCGTCGCTCAGGTCGCGGTCCATCCGCTGGAGCTTGTTGCGCAGGATCGCCTCGCGCATCTCCACGTCCGGCGGCTGCACGTCGAGGCTCAGCCCGCCCTGGAACCGCGTGACGAGCCGCTCCTCGAGCCCCTCCAGCTCGGAGACGGGCTTGTCGCTGGTGAGGACGATCTGCTTGCGCGAGCCGTAGAGCTCGTTGAAGATGTGGAAGAGCTGGATCTGCGTCGCCTCCCCGCTGGCGAGGAACTGGATGTCGTCCATCAGCAGCACGTCGACCTTGTGGCGGTAGAAGTCGTCCATCTCGTCGATGGGGCGGACCGGGCGCGACCCGTCGGAGCGGCGCATGTTCTCGTTGTCGGAGCGGCGGATGTTGTCGACGTATTCGCGGCTGAAGTCGTTCGCGGTGATGCAGCGGATCGTCTTCTCGGGGAACCGGGCGTGGATGGCGTTGCCGATGGCGTGCAGGAGGTGGGTCTTGCCCAGGCCGGAGCCGCCGTAGATCAGGAGCGGGTTGAAGGGGCCGCCGGGCTGCTCCGCGACGCTGTGCGCCGCGGCCACCGCGTAGCTGTTGTTGTTCCCCTCGACGAAGGTCTCGAAGGTGAAGTCGGGGTTGAGCGAGACGCCGGGGATGAAGTCGGCGGCCTCGGCCGCCGGAGAGGGCTCGGGGGCGGCGTGCGCTCCGCCGACGGCGAGCTCCACGCGCTGGTCCTTGCCGACGGCCTCGCTCCAGGTGAGGTCGAGGATGCCGCCGTAGGCCCGCGAGAGCGTCGCGAGGTCGGCGCCGGCGGGGAGGGCGACCTTCAGGCAGTCGCCGCTGATGCCGACCAGCTCCATTCCGGAAAAGTGGCGGTTGAAGATCTCCGGCGAGAGCTGCCCGCGGAGGCGCTCGATCCATTCGTTCCAGATGATGGGGTCTGTGGAGGACATGGCCAGAAAATAAAAACACGGAGCGCCGCCCCCGAAAGGCGGACCGCGCGGCGGAAGGGCAAAATTCTATACTTGGAGGCATGGATTTCAGGATTGATCCGAGCTGGGCCGCTCTCCTGATCGCCCTCCCCTTCTGGGCCGCTCTCGTCTGGTGGAACCTCTCCATCGGCTTCTGCGGCTATCTGGAGAAGAAGATCGACCAGGGCAAGCTCTGGATCTACGTGCCGATCCGCTGGAACCGGAGGCGCGCCCTCTGGCGCCCCCTCCACAAGGTCCTCCACTGCCTGACGGCCGTCGTCACGGCCGGAGCGGTCTGGGCCGGCTGGTTCCCCGAATGGCCGCTGGCCTTCCCGCCGCTGCTCGTCGTCTCCTCGCTGCTGGTCTGGCTGCTGAAGAAGCGCCTGCAGCGCCGCCGCTACTCCCAGCAGGCGACCCTCTACTTCGACCGCCTGCGCGACCACTTCGACCTGGCCCAGAAGACGGCCAAGAAGGTGACCGAGGCCGAGGTGAAGAACCTGGTCTCGTGGGAACACCAGCAGCTGATGCTGCGCGCCGACGAACGGGGCTTCTTCCTGCTGATGCTCGCCGGAAAGCGGGCCCTGCCCGAACTCTCCGACGGGGAAGCCCGATGATCGACCGCGCCAGATTCGGCATCGACCTCGAAAAGGACGCCTGCGCGCAGCCCCGCGCCTACGCCGACGAGATGCTCGTCCGCGTGTCGAGGACCTTCGCGCTCTGCATCGGCGTGCTCCCCGGGCCGGTGCGCCGGGCGGTGCTCCTGGCCTACCTCTTCCTGCGCGTCGCCGACACCGTCGAGGACGACGCGCGGCTCCCCGGCGCCGAGAAGAAGCGGCTGCTGGAGCTCTACGCCGCGATCTTCCTCCCCGGCGCGGACCGCGAGGCCGCGGCGCGCCTCTTCGTCGACGGGCTTCCCGGATCGTGGAGGGACAGCGCGGAGGACTCCGAGTTCCTCAGCGCCCATCCCCGCTGGCTGCTGGGGCTGCTGGACGACCTTCCCGAGCGGACCGTCGCCCACGTCTCGGACTGCGTGCGCGAAATGAGCGCCGGAATGGGCGAATTCGCCCTGCGCCAGCCCGAGGCGGGGACCTGGGGCGGCCTGCGCGACGTGCGCGAGCTGGACCGCTACTGCTACTTCGTGGCCGGCGTGGTGGGGGTGATGCTCACCGAGATCTTCGTCGACCACTCCCCCCTGGTCGGGGCCGCCCGGGCCGACGCGCTGCGCGCCCGCGCGATCGACTTCGGCGAGGGGCTCCAGCTGGTCAACATCGTCAAGGACGCCGAGGAGGACTCGCGGCGCGGCATCAGCTTCCTCCCCGAGGAGCTCTGCGCGGCGCACGGCGTCTCGTCGAAGACGATGTTCGACGCCGAAAACCGCGAAGGCGCGATGGCCGTCATGCGCGAGCTCTCCGCGAAGGCGCTCGAGCACCTCGACCGCGGCTTCGAATACACGCTGCTCCTGCCCCGCCTGGAGCCCCGCATCCGCCTCTTCTGCCTCTGGGCGCTCTTCATGGCCGCCGCGACGCTGCAGCGGGTCTCCCGCGACGCGCAGGTCCTCGGCGAGAAGAAGGTGAAGATCACGCGCAAGGAGGTGAAGGCGATCGTGCGCCGCACCACGCTGACCGTCTGGAGCAACGGGCTCCTCCGCAGGCAGTACGCCGCGCTGCGCGCCGTCCGGGGGGTCCGATGATCCTCCGACGCCTCGGCATCGAGCCACGCCACCTGGCGCTTTTCTTCGTCGCGCTCCTCCTCGACCAGGCCACCAAGATCTGGGCCTACGTGCGCTTCCAGGGGGTGCCGCGCTTCGACCACATCGACGTGATCGGCGACCTGTGGCGCTTCGAGCTCGCCTTCAACGAGGGCTCCGCCTTCTCGCTCCGCCCGCAGGACGTCCTCCCCTGGATGCCGCAGACGCTCTTCTACATGCTGCTGGGCGCGGCGGCCGTCACCCTCCTCTGCTGGTTCTACCGGCGCATCGACCCCGCCGACCGGATGTCGCGGAGCGGCGTGATCCTCGTCCTGGCCGGGGCCGTCGGCAACCTGGTCGACCGCGCGCGCCTGGGCAAGGTGATCGACTTCGTCGACTGGGACTTCCCCGACGTCGCGATCGGGAGCTGGGCGCTCCGGCGCTGGCCCACCTTCAACGTCGCCGACGTCTGCGTGCTGGCGGGCGTGGGGCTGATCCTCCTGGCCCCCGTGTTCCTCAAGCGGAAGAAGCGCGAAGCGGAAAAGCCATGAGCGCGCTCGAATTCCGCGTGGATGACGACTCCGACGGGACGCGGGCGGACCGCTTTCTGCAGAACGCGCTCCGCGACGAATGGTCGCGCACCGACGTCCAGTCCTGGTTCGAGTCGGGCCTGGTGCTCCGCGCCGGAAAGGCGCTGAAGAAGAACGCCCCGCTCCGCGCGGGCGACGTCGTCGAGGTCTCCGAAGTCCCGAGCAGGCCCGACAGCGAACTGAAGCCCGAGCCGATCCCGCTCGACGTCGTCTACGAGGACGACGACATCCTGGTGCTGAACAAGCCCAAGGGGCTGGTGGTCCATCCCGGCAGCGGCATCTCGGAGGGGACGCTGGCCGCCGGGCTCCTCCACCGCTGCAGGGAGAACCTGAGCTCGGTCAACGGGCCGCTCCGCCCGGGCATCGTCCACCGCCTCGACAAGGACACCTCGGGGCTGATGGTTGCCGCCAAGAACGACCGCGCCCACCGCTCGCTGGCCGAGCAGCTGCGCACCCGCGAGCTGCACCGGCTCTACCGCGCCATCGCCTGGGGCGACGCGGACGAGGACGAGGGGACGCTCGAGGGGAACGTCGGCCGCGACCCGCGCAACCGCCTGAAGATGCGCGTCTGCGACGAGGGGAAGCCGGCCCGCACGCGCTTCCGGATCGTCGAGCGGTGGGGTTCGCTGACCGAATGGGAGCTGCGGCTCGAGACGGGGCGCACCCACCAGATCCGCGTGCACCTGGCCCACGCGCGGCACCCCGTGCTGGGCGACCCGCTCTACGGCGGGCGCGACTCCGCCCTGGCGCAGCTGCAGCCCATGGTCCGCGCGCAGCTTCGGCCGCTGCTCTCGATCTGCGGCTCGCAGGCGCTCCAGGCCGTGGAGCTGGGGCTGGTCCACCCGTCGACCGGCAAGCGGATGGAGTTCCGCGCCGAACCCGACGCCGAAATGGAGGCGGCCCGCGAATTCCTGCGGCGCGCCGCGAGTCTCGAGGAGAAGGCATGAAAGGTCCCTGGTTCTTCATCGGAGTGGGCGGCACCGGAATGAGCGCCATCGCGCAGATGCTCGCCTTCAAGGGCGAGGCCGTCTCGGGCTCGGACCGCGACTTCGCGCGCGACGCCGATTCGCCCGTCCGCCGCGGGCTGGAGAAGGCCGGCGTGCGCTGCTTCCCGCAGGACGCCTCGGGCCTCGACGCCGGGATCCGCACCGTCGTCGTCTCCACCGCCATCGAGGCCGACCACCCCGAGCTGCTGAAGGCCCGGGAGCTGGGCTGCGAGGTGGTCCACCGCTCCGACGCGCTGGCCTGGCTCTGCTCGAGCCACCGCACCGTCGCCGTCTCCGGCACCTCCGGCAAGTCGACCACCACCGGCCTGGTCTTCCAGATCCTCCGGGCCTGGGGCGCCGACCCCTCGCTCCTCTCCGGGGCCGGGCTGCGCGACCTCCAGGAAGAGGG
>CADBQJ010000240.1 GCA_902796785.1 Fibrobacter succinogenes | reverse complement strand
CTCGCTCGAGGGGGTCTACGGCGTCAAGCTGACCTACAAGTGCGACCAGCCGCTGATCGTGAAGATCGGGCAGACCGACTTCGGCCCCAAGCCCGAGGGGAACGAGACCTATTCGCTCTACCAGAACATGGCCCCCACCAGCAAGGAGTGGTCCACCATCAAGCTGCGGTTCGCCGACTTCGTCTTCCCGCAGTGGGTGCCCGACGTTTCCAAGGACATCCCGCTGGACCTCACGAAGAGCCGCAGGCTCTACTTCACCCCGGGGCTCGACGCCACCTACGGCGGCAACACGCTCCTGGAGATCCGCGAGCTGGAATTCCTGCAGTAGGGGGCGCCCGGCGCGCTCAGAAGGCCGCCGGATCCGGGGCCGGCGCGGCCTTCCTTCTCTTCAGCGGAAGCGACACCTCGAACCCGGCCTGCGAAATCGCCGGGCCGTCGAAGCGGAAGCGCAGCTCGGCGGGGCTGTCCTCGTCGATCTCCCACTCCCCGCGCGCGTTCCACTCCTGCCAGATGTAGCGCTTGCTCCACTCGTAGACGGCCATCGACCCCCTGTGGCGGAAGCAGGCCGTGCGCATCGGCGGGAGGACCAGCTCCTCGCAGCCGGGCGGCAGCTCGCCGAAGAGCGAGCGGTCGTGCACGACGGCGAAGTGGTGCATCCGCAGCAGCCGCTCCTCGGGCGAGTTCCAGACGAAGCAGCGCGGCGACGCGGCCGCGGGAGAGCCCGGAGGCACGATCGCGCGGGCGCGCTCGAAGAGCAGGTCCGACTCCGGCGAGTCCATCGGAAGCAGGCGGCTGAACCCCGCGAAGCGGCGCTCGGGCCATTCGCGGATCTCGGGGTCGAGCGTGATGTTGCCCGAATGGAGGTGCTGGAGCTCCCCTTCGGTGAGGGCCGCGTAGTACCTGTGCCAGTAGGTCTTCCCCTGGCGGCGGTATTCCGCGGGCGCCATCCCGTAGTGGAAGACGAAGGCCTTGCGGAAGGTGCGCGGCGACTGGTAGCCCACGGCCTCGGCCACGCGGTCCATCGACCAGTCGGTGTGCAGCAGGATCTCGGAGGCCTGGGTCATCCGCCGGGCGCGCACGTACTCGCCCACGGAGCGGCCGCAGACCTCGCGGAAGACGCGCTGGAAGTGATATTTGGAGAAAAACGCCGTTCTCGAGAGGTCGTCGATGTCCGGCGCGCCGCCCAGATCGCCCTCGATCTTGCAGAGCACGGGCAGAAAGCGGTCGACCAGTTCGAGCATCGAGTGGCTCATGGAGACCAATTTATTTTCTTTTGGGCGCCCCGAAGCCGAAAAAAGCACGGAAAGTGCCCCCGATTCCGGAAAAAGGAGATTAGGTTAAGAAAAGATTTCCTTCCTCCCGGAGGACCCATGACCTTCCTCAAGACCCCGGCGGCGCACCATGCCGCCATCCTCTCCCTCCTCTTCGGCCTGTCCGCGGTCCTGGCCGCGTGCGGCGACTCCTCGTCCTCGTCCTCCGGCGGCGGCGAAGGCAACCTCAGCAGCCAGTCCGGCGGCGGCGAAGGAGGCGAAGGCGGCGGAAGCTCCGCGACGCTCTCCTCCTCGTCGTTCGAAAGCCAGACGCTCTGCTTCAACACGGGCGACACCATCCGGCCCAACAGCCCGATCTTCGCCTACGACGGCGTCTGGTATCCGGAATACGACGAAGCCGAACAGGTGGAACGCCTCTACCGCCAGTCGCCCGACTGCCGCGCCAACGGCGCCTGCGTCCCCTCGTTCCTCGCCGCGGCCGGCTCCGACCGGATGCACGCCGGCGCCATCGTCCGCGTGAACTTCGTCTCCAGCGGCGACCCCGGCACGTTCGGCGCCCAGGCGATCTTCTCCGTCAACCCCGAAGTGGCCGAGTCGAACTGGCGCAAGCCCTACACCACCGGTCCCGTCTTCGGCGTCCACCTGGACGGCGTCTACACGGGGAAGACCAACGTGCGCGGCTTCTCCACGACCCCGGGCGTGGCATGGGTCACCATGAGCAATGACGGCGGCCCCCACACGGTGGAAATCACCCTGCCCCACCAGCTCTCCATGCGCTTCCACGGCCTGCTCGTCAAGCACGACAACGTCTGCTTCTCCACGCCCGCTCCGCTGAACAAGCCGGTGATGGTGGTCGTCGGCAACTCCCTCGCCCACGGCGAAGGGCAGTTCATGACCGAGGAGACCTTCGCCTGGATCGCCTCGCGCCAGATGGGCTACGAACTGATCAACCTCGCCATCGGCGGCTCCACGATCTCGCCCGAGATGATCTCGATGAACTTCAACTCCGCGAACCGCGCCGACCTCGTCGTGGTGGAATGGGGCTACAACGACTGGACCGGCGGCGGCATCGACGCCGCGCGGACCAAGTTCGCGCAGGTGCTCGAAAACGTCCGCGCCGTCTACCCCTCGGTGAAGATCCGCGTGATCGTCCCCTTCCCCACCAAGACCGTCAGCAACCCGGGCTACGGCTGCGTGCAGGCCGGCACCGGCGAAAACGAAGGCGTCGGGGTCTGCACGACCGACAACACCACGCTCGAGGACTGGAGGCAAATGGAACGCGACGTGGTGGCCGCCCGCGTGGCCGCCGGCGACGCGAACATCGCCGTCATCACCCCCGGCGAGCTGGGGATGACGGTGGACGACCTGACCACCGACGGCGTCCACCTGAGCGTGGCCGGCGCGGCCAAGTTCGGACCGCTGCTCGCCGCCGAACTGCTAAAATAGCCCCTGAAGGGGGTTTCCGCGGCCGG